>CACYBG010000095.1 GCA_902772605.1 uncultured Spirochaetaceae bacterium | reverse complement strand
ATGCCCGGAACAAGACTTGAACTTGCACACCCGTAAGAGCTCTAGTACCTGAAACTAGCGTGTCTACCAATTCCACCATCCGGGCAACTAATGATGATATGATACAGTATTTTTTATTTCATGTCAACTGCCCATCATGTTTTTTAAGCGGTTTTATCAGATTCCTAAAGTTCAATTTCGAAGAGTTCCCCGTTTTCAAGGGGAAATTTCAGTCCGGTTGCGGAAAATTTCAATTCGCAGTCATCCTCCGTACATGAATACTTTTTATCTCCCAATACGCTCAATCCGCACCAGGCAAGATGACACCTGACCTGATGCTTGAATCCGCGTTCGATTGAACACTTCACCTCCAAAAAGCCGTCCTTCTCGTCTACAGAATCAATGGCAGTCACATAAAGCGTACCGGTCGAACCTTTTTTTCCAGCGCGACCGCTTTCATCGGTCACCGGGCGGACCATGGAGTTTTTTGGTCCATAGAAACGGAAAAAGGAGCTTATCTTCATCGGCATGAACTTAGGGACTCCCCAAAACGGAGGAGGAGGAAAACCTTCCCCGTTAGGTTCTGAATCGGCATGGCAGATGGCTTTATATGTCTTTATGAATTCACCCGAAGACTGCACTTTCATCATCCGGTCGTAAAAATCCTGCGTACACGCAATCAAAAGCAGTCCGTCGGTTTCAGTATCAATCCTATGGATAAGGCCGTGCTCTACTGGTTTCTTCCCTTCAACCCCCTTCAACTCCGGGAAAAGCATTTCCGCCTGGGTGTATGCGCTTTCATCCCCTTCATGCAGCGGCGCACTGGGAAGTCCTTTCGGCTTGTTCAATATCAGAAACGGCTCGCCATCCGTAGGCTCATGTAACAACGTAATCCTGCATTCCGTCATCTGTTTCCATCCAAAATCGTTTTCCTGTAAGTCCTGTGGAGCACCTTGAGTATGTCGAGGAAGCGTTCCGGCGTTTCCGACTTGAATTCTGTCCGGACATCACTTCCGGGAAGACGTATCCTTAGCATCCTTGCATGCAGCATCAGGGTCGCTTTCGGGAACATCCTGTCGCCCTTGTAATACAGTTCGTCTCCAAGGATCGGACAGTTGATGTACTTCATGTGTACGCGTATCTGATGGGTGCGTCCGGTGGCAATCCTTATCCTCATCAGCGAATACTCCCCGTAACAGGCAATGCATCTGTAGGATGTCTGTGCAAATTTCCCTTCGTCAGTATCGACAGAAGCTTTGAACCGTCTCCTGTTGCGCGGATCCCTTATTATCTGGGTCCTTATCGTCCCCCGTGCATGACGTGGCCGACCGAAACATATCGCAATGTATTCCTTCGTAAGGCCGCGATGGTTCCGAAACTGTGCCTGAAGCCATTCCTCTGCATCACGATTCTTTGCCGTTATGATTATCCCGGACGTATCCTTATCCAGCCTGTGGACTATTCCGGGACGACGACGGGCAAGCTGTTCCGCTACGGTCCCACCTGCATTCTGGAAGATTTTTTCCCGTCCCCAATGGTAAAGGAGTGCGTTGACAAGGGTTCCCGTCCAATTTCCGCAGGCGGGATGCGTTACCATGCCCTGAGCCTTGTTAACCACGCATACGTCATCGTTTTCAAATACGATATCGAGGGGGATGTCTTCAGGCTCTATGTCAGACGGAACGTTGTCCTCCCACTGTATGTCGATCTGATCGCCGGCCCTGACTTTATACGAAATCTTCTGCTTGCGGCCATTCACAAGTATTTCAGTGACGCCGCTTTTCAGTTTGCTTCGGTTCATTCCGTTCGGAAGAGATGCTACGTATTGATCCAGCCGCATGGTCCTGTCGAAATCCATAGGAACTTTTGAACTGAAAAAAGGCATGTCAATCCTCCGTAACGGCGGAAGCTTGGGGTGCAGAATCCGACGCTCCCTGCATCAGCTTGAATTTCTCAATCTCTTCATCCGTTGCAGGCACTATGGTTATGACGTTGGATTCATTCAGCCTTTCAAGCCTCTTAGCCTCGCCGTTGTGACGGACTATTCCCACTATCAGGTCGGCTATGCCGATGACTGCGCTTATGGAAAGGGATATGCCCAGAATCTTCAGTATGTCGCCCTCGGAATATGAAGACGAAGACTTGTCGAACGGATTCGGAAACGTGGAGGATGCACCCGAAAAATACTTGTATGCGCTGAATGCAAACGAAACCCCCATGGTTGTAAACGGAAGGGATCCGAACGTAACTATTTCTGCACGCCGAGCATAGAGAGCCCATTGAGGAAGTTCCACGGTTTTCTTTTCAGAGCTTTCGGTCTTTTCCTGACAGAAAAGCGATGCAGCAATCAGCGTCATAAGCAGAATCAGCAGGACATTCTTTTTCTTCATCGGCATATACAAAGCGGAAAAACCGCTAACTCCTGTGTCCAAAAATAACAGTAAAAATACGGACCATCGTACTTCCCTCTTCTATGGCCATCCTGAAATCACCGCTCATTCCCATGCTGAGTTCCTTTACGGGAAGGTCGGGAAATTCGGAGTTAACCCTTTCGCGGCACATTCGTAGGGATTCGAAGGATTTGCGTATCGTTTTTTCATCATCGACGAATGGAGCCATTGTCATAAGTCCGGCAGGAACCACATGCGGATAGGCTCCCCGTGAAAAATTTTCTGCGGATTTCAGAACTTCATCCACGCATGGATACCCAGCCTTGGACTCTTCGCCCGTGTGCAGTTCAAAATAAACCTGAACGGTACGTCCGAGCTTTGCACACTGACTTTCGATTTCAACCAGAAGCGATTCCCTGTCGACTGACTGAATGCATGATGCATATCCAAGCGCCTTCCTGACCTTGTTGGACTGGAGAGAACCGATTATATGAAGTTCCGGCAGCCGTTTTCCTTCGGCAGAAAGCATCTCGTTAAGGCCGGAAAATTTTTCACAGGCCTCCTGCACGCGGTTTTCACCGAAAAGCATCTGTCCTGCATTCACCGCCTGAACTACGGATTCAAGCGGATGAAATTTACTTACTGCACACAGCCTTACGGAATTTTCCGCACGGCCGGATTTTTTTTCAGCTTCATGAATCTGCGCCATAACCGACGCAAGGTTTTCAGAAATGGATTGGTCAGACATAAAAATTCCCCTATAAAATCTACGGCACCATCACCGTTCATCCTTGGCCATTATAGCAGAACTGACGGTTTGGGACAACAAGATGAAATCTCCGACGCTCAGATTCTCTGCCCTTTCCATTGGACTGATTCCGGCATCCTTCAGGACTTCCTCTGCAGAAAGCCCCTGCGGAAGAACGGACTTTATGTTGTTCATCACGGTTTTCCTGCGGCTTGAAAAAAGTGCATGTACCAGCGAAACGAACCTGTCCGGCTCGGAGCATTCCAAGGGATTCTCCTTCCTTTTCATAAGAACCGCCTGGGATGCAACGTTTGGCCTGGGCCAGAAATTACCTGCGGAAAGCTCGAGTCCCTGACTTACGTCATACTTCCATTGGCACAGAACTGAAAATGCAGAATAGTTCTTTGAGCCCGGCCCTGCACATATCCTCTCGGTGACCTCCTTCTGGACCGTAAAGACGCAGCTTGAAAATGCAAAGCCCTTTGCTATGGTGTCTGCAATGAAAGTTGCCGCAATGTTGTAAGGAAGGTTTCCGAAAAGCTTGAGTTCCGAACATCCGTCCGAAAGCTCCCTCCTCCAGTTTTTCAGGACATCCCCCTCGACTATTGAAAAGCGGCCTGACTTTTCCTCTTCCTCGAAGAAAGCGTGAAGCATGGAAATGAACCCCCTGTCTATTTCAAATGCCTTCAGGACGGCTCCACGATTCAGTATCTCTTCGGTCATGCATCCAAGTCCCGGGCCCACCTCCCAGACTTTCGAACCTTCATTCAGTTCAAGCATGTCGACGATACGGGTTCTGGCAGACGGGTTTACCATGAAATTCTGCCCGAATTTCTTCTGCATGGCCATTCCGTTGGCGGAAAGGAATTCCTTAAGCTCCGTTGGAGAATTGTAATCAGGGTGCTTCATCATATACCTGCTAAGTGATTTGGATTGGCGGAAAACCTGCAAAAAACCTAACGATGCAGGCCATGCCGTCATAAAACAGATTCATTATACTACCAAACGCACCAGAAAGAAAAGGGAATGCAAAACTTGAGGCCATGAAAATCATCGAAACCGAAATGAAAAGTCCGATCATCGGGGAAATGAATACTGTGGAGACTATTCCGACGGGTGCAAAAGAACCGAAAAAAGCGAGCGATATGGGACAGGTTGCCAGCTGTGCACCGAAAGACGCCGACAGGGAGCCGGAAAGCATCGGAGGAAAAACCGGAACCATGAGCCTGTTTATCAGACCGGAAAACACCAGGATGCCGGCCAGAGCCGCATATGAAAGCATGAACGCAACGGAAGAAAGGTCCTGGGGCTTGAAAGCCGCATGAATCAAAAAGGTACATGCAAGGACTTCAAGGGTATCGACCTTCCTGCACATAAGGCATCTTGCCGTAAGGGAAATCAGGGAACAGACCAGCGCCCTGAAAAGCGACGGTGACATGCCTGCAAACCAGACGAAGAAAAGTATGCCCGAAAGCTGAAAAAACGGCATTATGCGCTTAGAAATCGTTTTTCCGACTCCCCCGGCCATTGACGAAAAGAAAGACAGGTGCATTCCGCTGAGTGCAAGTACGTGAGAAAGGCCTGCATGTCTGAAAGAGTCCCCCAGGCCGTCCTCAAGGTATTCCCTTGCCCCGGAAAGAAGGGAAAGAAGAAGACCTCCTGCATGCCCCCAGGAAAACATGAGTCTCTTGAACATCAGACGGCAGACTGCCCTGAAATGTGAAATCACGCCCCAGAAGGAATCGTCGTATCCTTCGTAGGTAACGGACTCCGCCATGAACGCACCGATCGAATCGGACCAGACTCCGGTACAGCTGATTTTCTCTCCGTTTTCTATCAGAACCGCGGATGATGAAACGGAATGAAGCTTACCCGGATAGACAGCCTCGACTATGGACGAAGGTATCATTACCTTGATTTTTCCGGACGCCTCAGATCTGAACTCCGCACCGCCACTGACCATTCCGACGGACGAAAGGGCGATTTCGGTTGAATACGTCTTTCCCGACCCCGATTTGGACGGATTAAGCGACACGGAGCCGGAAATGCTCTTCAGGCAGTCCATTGACGCAGGAATTTCGGGACGTTTCCCGGACATGGAAGGAAGCGTAAAGGCATACAGAAAAAAGGCGCATGCCAACGCGGAAATGAGAAACGGACTTTTCAGATAGTACTTCAAATTCAACAATTGAACCCCCGAAAGGCAGCATTTAGGAAAGCAATCCGCAATCGGATTATTCAGTGTTTCCTTAGATATAATATGCAATGGATTTTAAAATCAGCACGGAAAATGAAAAAAAGATGAAAAAAGAAGGGATTTTAACCGAAAATGGATATGATTCCGCCCATATGGACCTGCAGCGGATTTCACTTCCGGAATGCATTTAATCGGGATTAAATTTCTGTTTAACTCATGTTGCAGGTGCCTGTTCTGAGGTATCTTCAGGGAGCACGTCCACCGGCTTCGGATCAATTACAGGAGGAACCGCCTGGACCATGCTGTTTTCAGCAGGCTTTACGGACGACTCGACTCCCCCCATCCCGAAGAATGTCGATCCGACGGAAGATGCAGGCGGATTTTCCGCTCCCACGGCATTTTGGACTGACGTTTCAGGCTGAGCTTCAGGCGTCGGAACAGCAGAAACCTCGTCAGAGCGGTTGGACCTTCCGGAAACCATGTTCTCCATCTCCTCTTCCTTTTCGTCGTTTTCGGATTCGGTTATGGCCTCGTTTATCTCCTTTTCGCCTTCAGGAAGCACGTTGTAGACGAAAGCCAGGATTGCATTCTTCATCGACGGATCTATGTGAGTACACTCGAAGTGGAGCCTTGACTGCTCGATCTCCTTGTTGTATTCCACGGCCCTTACGACCCCGTACATCATCACGAACGTACCGTTGAGCTCGAACTGAAGCTTGAGCCTTATGTTGCTCTTTCCCGATCCGCCTACCCTGATCAGCGCACCGTCCTCGCTTATGTCTTCAAGGAGACAGCGGAACCCCTCGTCGGTGTTGACGGAATTGTAATCCACCGTGTTTTCCTTTATGAAATACATCTGCGCATAGATGTTGCACGGTACGCGGACCGACTGTCGCTTCTGAGTCCTGACCAGTTTTCCGCTCTGTTCCAGGAAAAGGCAGTCCTGGCCCTGGAATGTACCGACTTCGACCACCGTGCTGTCGAATGCATATCCTGCGTCCCCCTTCCTCCAGAAGTACACGGAAACCATATGGTCCTTCCACATTTCCTTTTCCAGAACTATGAACCTGTGGTTCTTCTTGTCCTCCTGCCTTGGAAGCGATAAGACCAGACTGCTTCCGTTGGAAAGAAGTTTTGCCGCAAACACGCCCTTACCGGAAAGTATTATCCTGAACCTCTGCCCGACGTCCAGCGACATGGTGTTCTCGATTCCGCGCCTGCCTTCAGAATCAAGCGTTATCCTGGTCCTGTAGTTGTAGAGCTTGGTGAGGAACTGCTGAACCTTGTAGCTGTTTTCGGTTCCGTTGGCCTTTGAATCGGTTATGATCTGTGCAATGCACCCGTTGAGCACCTTTATGGAGACGAAAAGCGAAAGGGGGTCCTCAAGTCCGGTTTTCTTGGCCAATGACCAGAGCGTACAGATTTCGGAAAAACGAAAATCTGAATCCAGACCCTTTGAAAAGAATTGAATCATCTTGTCATTCACAAAATACAGTCTGGCAATCAATGAAATTACCGCTATTGTTGTGATAAATGCTACAAGAATATTCACGTTGACCGCTCCTCTCTTTTTCTTATAATATTACCACAAAGATGATGAAAACAAAATATTTATTTCTGGAATTTAGCATTATTTTTATATTCCTCGTAATTCCGCCGCTTTTTCAGGGGCCGACAGATGGAAATTCCGTCAACATTGCGAACGGAGGCCGTTTTTCGCTGATGATTGCCGTACAGGGCCTGATTTCCGCCGCACTGATTTGCCAGGATTCCAGGACTCCCTTCCTTGACGAATCCGGCAGGGTGCGGAAATTCAGCACGGGACTTTCATTCCTGATATGGACCCCGATTTCGCTCGGTCTTGCAATGCTTTCTCAGGCGGCTTTTACGGGCCTTTCAATGCTCACCGGAACGGAAGGCTCTCCCATTCCCGTTTTCCCCGAGTCGCCGGGACAGTGGACCGTCTATTTCCTGAACCTTTCCATAGGAGTGCTTTTCGAGGAGGCCATTTACAGGCTTTTCCTTCCCGATGCCCTCGTCAGCCTCACCGGAGGACGGAAAAAGCTCAGGATTCCATGTGAAGCGGCATGCATAGCCATATTCGCACTTTCCCACAGGTACATGGGGATTATGGCCGTAATGAATGCAGCCGTATGCGGGACGATTTTCAGGATTGCAAGGATCAGGTCGGGACGCATTTGGGCACCCACGGCGGCACATCTGATTTACAATGCGTTCCAGACGTTCGCACTTTATTTCCTTGGCGGAAGATGAGCCTTTTTTTTCATTCATTAAACCCTTATTCTTCAAGACTTTACTTGAAACGATGGGGCCTTTTCTGATATAATATGGAAGCTTGTTTTTTGATTGATTCCCTAGGTCCAATCTGTTTCCAGGGCGATGCATCCACGATGGATTTACGGAAAAAAAACTGCAAGACTTTAGGCAGACGACGGTCCGCTGAAAATAAAAAGATTTACGAAGGATTACGAAGATGATTTACACAGACACCAGAGACAGAAGCGTTCAAACGGATTTCAGGACGGCAGTAATGAACGGCATGAACGCCGAAACGGGTGGACTTTACATTCCAGTCGAATTTCCGAAGCTCGATCAGTCTTTCCTTACGAAGATTCCGGAACCTCCGTTCAGGGAAGTGGCGTTCGAAATGGCAAAGCCTTACGTCGAGGGCGAGATTCCGGATTCAAACCTTGACGAAATCATTCAGGATGCATATCCGTTCGCCGCAAAGGTCGTCCCCATCGACCGCGTAAGCTACGTACTTGAACTTTTCCACGGACCTACGTGTGCATTCAAGGATTTCGGAGCCAGGTTCATGGCACGCGTCATGTCGTACTTCAACAGGAACGAAGACGACAACCTCCACATCCTCGTTGCAACCTCAGGAGATACGGGATCGGCAGTTGGAAGCGCATTCCACAACGTACCGGGAATCGACGTTACGATACTCTACCCGGACGGAAAGATTTCACCGCTCCAGGAAAAGCAGCTTTCGACATTCGACGGAAACGTCAGGGCACTCAGGGTCAACGGAACGTTCGACGACTGCCAGAAGCTCGTAAAGACTGCATTCACCGATGCCGACCTCCGCAAGAAGTTCAGGCTTTCGTCTGCAAACTCAATCAACATATCAAGGCTCCTTCCGCAGAGCTTCTACTACATGTATTCATCACTCGTCGTCAAGAACAGGATTCCGCAGGATTCAAAGATCGACAATCCTTCAATCATTGCAATCGTACCGAGCGGAAATTTCGGAAACCTTACCTCAGGACTCATTGCAAGGGAAATGGGCGCTCCGATTGCAGGATTCGTTGCGGCAACGAATTCAAACCACACCGTTCCGGACTGGATTGCAACTGGAAAATACAGGGCAAGGCCTTCCGTCGCAACACTCAGCAATGCAATGGATGTCGGGGCACCTAGCAACTATGAAAGGATTTCGGCATTCTACTCGCTCGAGCAGGTCAGAAGCATGATCGCATCCTACTGGACGGACGACAAGGGAACCCTTGATGCAATCAGGGGCTGCCATGAAAAGACCGGTTACGTAATCGATCCTCACGGCTCAGTAGCATGGAAGGCATGGAACGACATCAGGAACGGGGACATGCAGAAACTCCTCAACAAGGAGCTTTCAGGAGACATCAACAGGACTGGCCTTACAAACAGTGCACCTGCATGGGGAAAAGCCGTCGTAGACAGGACTGCAGTCGGAATAATCCTCGAGACCGCCCATCCGGCAAAATTCGGTTCAACCGTAATCGATGCAATCGGAAGGGAGCCGAGCATGCCGGACAGACTCGAAAGGGTCATGAGCCTTCCGGACCGCTCAATCCCGATGAAGAAGGATTACGACAGCTTCAAGGAATGGCTGGTTTCAAACCTCTAGACTACGGTTCGCCAGTCAATCTGAAATCGGACTGACCGGCTGACAGGATGTACAATCCGACCGATGAATTCCGCACCGCAATGAAGTTAATCGGGCTTCACTCCGGATGCGGATTTTTTTTTGCACGTCAAAATCAGCCTACATGTTCTCCTAGGTCTGCACGGAATCCTCCAGATGCTCTATCCTTATTCCGGCCTCCCTGAACATGGAAAGGGAGTCCTCCTCGTCATGATAATGCTTTTCGCACACGACGCGCTTTATTCCGCAGTTGATTATCAGCATTGCACAGGTCCTGCATGGAGTCATGCGGCAGTAAACGGTGGCTCCGTCAATGGGTATGCCCCTTTTTGCGGCCTGACAGATTGCGTTCTGTTCGGCATGTACGGTCCTTACGCAGTGCTGGGTTATGGTTCCGTCCGAATGTATGACCTTCCTCATCAGATGGCCAACGTCGTCGCAGTGAGGCAGCCCGGCCGGACTTCCGACATAGCCCGTGACGAGTATCTGATTGTCCCTTGCAATCACGCACCCGGAACGCCCCCTGTCACATGTAGCGCGCTTTGCAACGGTCCTGCACACCTCCATGAAATATTCATCCCAGGTGGGACGGACATAAGGCGATTCTTCAAGTTCTGCATCCATAGATTCACTCCATAAAAATCAGCATGTCGATCGAATTTGAAAAAACAGGGGGACCGCAGCTCGACCGACAACATGCAAGTCCCCCGATTTTTCGAGTAATCCGCTTTCGGATTATCCAGTGCTTTCTAAAGAATGACCCATTTTCGGATCGTTCGGCGATTCCTTATTTCACGGCCTCGAAGATTATGTCGGCTATGAATACGGCGGCGAGTATCCATGTAATCACAGGGATTTCCTTCGCCTTCTTTCCGGCAACCTTTACGATTACGTATGAGATGATTCCCCATGCGATGCCCTTGGAAATCGAATAGGAGAACGGCATGACCATTATGGTTATGAACGCAGGTATTCCTTCCGTAGGATCCTTGAAGTTGATTTCCGTGACGGACTTCATCATGAGGTAACCTACGAAAATCAATGCAGGTGCAGTGGCTGCCGACGGGATAAGGCCGAACAGAGGGCTCAGGAAAAGGGAGATGATGAAGAATCCCGCCGTTACGACAGATGAAAGACCCGTGCGTCCGCCGGCAGCGACTCCGGATGAACTTTCAACGAAAGACGTTACCGTTGAAGTTCCAAGACATGCACCGGCAACAGTTCCGACTGCATCGGCCAGGAGTGCTCCCTTTGCATTCACAATTACGCCGTCCTTGTCCTTAAGGTTTCCCTGCTCTGCAACGCCCATGAGTGTTCCTATGGTATCGAACATGTCGGTGAACAGGAAGGTGAAGAACACGACCAGGAATTTCAATGAAAGGACGTTCTGCCATTCAAATGCGAAGAGGTGCGGCTTTTCCGGCGTTGAGAAAGGAGCGAAATTCTCCGGGATTGAAGTGACTCCGAACGGTATTCCGATTATCGTCGTAAGTGCGATTCCGATGAGGATTGCACCTGGTACCTTGAGTACGAAGAGCACGATGGTGATTACGAGTCCGATTACGGCAACCAGTGCAGAAGCGTGGGACATGTTGAGGTTTTCGAATCCAATCGTGGTTCCGGTATCGGTTCCGACTATTCCCGCATTGGAAAGACCGATTATACAGATGAAAAGTCCTATTCCGACGGAAACTGCCTTCTTAAGCGATGCAGGTATGGACTTTATGATGGCCTCCCTGACTCCGAACAGTGAAAGGATGATGAAGAGTATTCCTTCAAGAAGGACTGCCGTAAGTGCAAACTGCCAGGAGCATCCCATTCCCTGAACGACGGAGAATGTGAAGAATGCATTGAGTCCAAGTCCCGGTGCCAGTGCGACAGGAAGGTTTGCAACGAATGCCATTACCAGGGTGGCAATTGCCGATGCCACTGCCGTAGCCGTGAATACGGATCCCTTGTTCATTCCCGAACCTGAAAGTATGTCCGGATTGACTGCAAGTATATAGGCCATGGCAAGGAACGTTGTCGTTCCTGCAACTATCTCACGGCCAACCGTTGAACCACGCTCTTTGATTTTAAACATGATTTCCTCCACAAGATTTAGGGAAGCCGAAGAATCACCAGGGGCTCCGCATTTTTTCCAGAAGCCTTACGAAAGAGGTTTTCTGAACATTTTCCAATGATAGCATTTTATCGAAAAAAAAACAATTTTGAAACGACGTAAAAAAAACAAAATGCAGCGAAATATGCAGGTCCTCCAATAACCCAACGTCGGGTTACATCGGTCGAATGCAAGAAAAATGCATCATCGGTTCGGATTTTCGAGGATCCGCCTTATGCCCTTCGCCATGCGTATTTCGGGATCCGTAAAATGGTTTCCGCGATTGATTTCAAGAGTCACGCTTACGCCCCTGTCCCTGAACGACGAGCAGAGCCTCTCGGTGTTTTCCCTGACGGTCGAAAGGATTTCGTTTCGGGTGCGGGACTCGGCATCGCCTACCGAAAGGTAGACGGAGTCGGGCTTTCCATAAAAAGGGGTGTTTTCCGCAAAGACCGCAAATCCGGGAAACCAAAGGGAGCCGGATGCACTTGCAATGCGTGAAAAAGCGTCCGTCCTGAACGCTGCATACAGTGCAAAGAGTCCGGCAAGCGAATATCCTGCAAGACAAATGCATTCAGGCCTGTCCAAAAGACTATCAAGAACCAAAGGAAGCATACGACCGGTCAGCAGTTCAAGGTATGAATCTGCATTTCCTGAAAACTCACCGCCGTTCTTCTGCACCGGAGGATTTTTCCAGGGAGACAGGTCTCCAGCCCAGTCCAGGCCGGAAATAGACGCAAGCGTAAATGGAGGGCATCCGGACGAAATGCATTCAGCGTACACCCTGGCCCCCGACTCCTCTCCGTAAGAGTTCAGGACCACAAGTGGAGATGCCTTTTTCTCGATTCCGAACAGGCTTATCTTTTTGGAGTCAATGAAAAACTCCGCTTCATCCATAAAAATCCTCCGATGATGCATAACAAGCACGGAAAACCCAAGCTTAGGTTAAAAAAAGTATAGCACATATCCCAGGTTTTGAAAGCCAGTTCAGGCACAACGGATGGAAATACGAAATCACCGCCCTAATCCCTGGATGACATGGTCAACACCGAACAACCAGTTCTCTGGACATTCGTTTTAACCTAACTCGAAAAAAATTTATGAATTTTCGGCACGGGGTATTGACTTTTTTTTCATGCCGATATATATTCTAGTACATCAATGCGGTAGTCGTATAACGGCTTATTACCCCAGCCTTCCAAGCTGGAGACGAGGGTTCGACTCCCTTCTACCGCT
>CACYBG010000094.1 GCA_902772605.1 uncultured Spirochaetaceae bacterium | reverse complement strand
TGTCTCGACAGCCTTTTCAACTTGCGCCATCTCTTTTTCCGCTGATGAAGAAACTGAAATCTTTGCCATAAGTACCTCCTGTTTTTTAACACGAAAAAATGGGTTTTTGTACAAAATATGTACTACAACCTTATTTCAACTGGAGTATGGCACCATGCAGAGAAATAGTCAAGAGAAATTTAAAAAAAAATACAGGAAAATTAAAATCCTGTACTTTTTAATGTGTTTTATCAAGTGTATAGCATCAGGCCCGGATTTCAGTTCAATTTCGTCTGTCCCCATCCTGAAATGCATTCACCTGTGAAAGCGGAAGGGGAGTTTGAGGAGCTTCGTCGTCGTTTCCTATCCTCCTTACCATCCAGACTATTCCCCTCCATGCACCGGACTTGAAACCTGCGTTCTCAAAACGGCCGACTTCCGTAAATCCGAGGCTCTTATGAAGTTCAATGCTTGCTTCGTTCGTATCCACAAGAACTCCGTATATGTAGCGGTATCCCTGTTCGGAAAGTATCCTTGAAAATTCCCTGAAGAGGGCGGTTGCAATTCCGCATCTTTTCGGTGCATCAGGTGAAATCATGATCGTCCATTCGACGTTCCAGCGGTAGGCATCATGGGGTCGAAGGGGGGAGCCGCACGCATAGCCGAGTATCTTGCCGTCGGGAGCTTCCGCCACTATGAACGGATATTTTTCAAGCGTCTTTGAAATCTTTTCCCTGTATGATTCGACGTCAGGATTTTCAACCGTAAACGTCACGTAGTCAAGCGGAACGTATGCTCCGTAAATGTCGTGGACTGCCTCTGCATCGCCTTCATTCGCCATCCTGATTCTGTATTCCATAATCCAAACTCCCTTTTCAATATTTGCACAAAAACATAAAGTTCAGCGGCCTTTCCGCAACATCTATCGAAAATGCATGCGGAACATGGCTGAACCCGTCTACAAATCTACCGCAATTCACTGAAAATTTCCACCTCCACAGGAAAAAAAGTTCGGGACAAAAAAAATGGAAACATGCTATCATGCCTGCGAATGGAAAAGCTTGGAATGAAGAAAAGAAATGTCCTTTTGAAAACCGTTTTTCAGTTTTTGCACTCACCGCAATTTTTTTTTTTTTTTTTTGCAGGGTAATGCCGTCGCCCCTTACAAAGAGTCATGCCATTTGAAAATGGACGGAAATCTTTTCTATCGGCAGACTCTGAACAATTGCGGTGAATGCAAGGCGGGAAACAGGTATTACGCCCATGATGAATTCCTGAAATTGTGGAACGATGGCGGTTACGGACCGTTTTTCAGGAATTGGGCGATAGTTTGCAGCCTGTAGACGGTCTGAATTATTTTTGAATTATGATTCCGCCGAAATATTCAGGAGATCCTTCGCTGTCGATAAGGATGAATCCCCTCGTCGCAAGCGGCACATAGGTTCCGTCAGCTTTTCTTCCCCTGTAGACAATCGGGATGACCTCTGCCTTGTCGCTCAATATCCTGTCCATGGCTTCCCTGTAAATTTTGATGTCATCCGGATGTACAAGCTCCTGAAAAAAAGTGCCGGCATGGTACATGTATTCAGACCTCATCCCGAAATCTGCCACCATCGAAAGGGACCAGCGCGAAAAATCATATTTCATGTCGGTCAGATATATGTAGCCGCCCCCGGCCACCGTATGCAAGGCTCCGAAAAGTCCGTCGAGCAGCCGTTTTCTTTCGTCGGGAATCGGAACTTCCGTGAGCTTCATTTTTGTAAAGTCGTCCTTTATGCGCATTGCCTTCAGGACACTTTTGTTTTCATACATAAGGCGATCGGCGCGTTCAAACACTTTGGAAAAACTGTCGTCCGTTCCAGGCTCATAAACTGCAAGTCCCGATGCAACGACAGGACCCGTGCGGGTGCGCCCGTTCGCTATGGTCTCTTCCCTAAGTTTTTTAAGAAGGTATTCCCGCCTTTCATAGTCGCGTCCGCTTATTACGGCAACGAATTCGTCTCCTCCGATTCTGAAAACAGGACTGTGGATGAATGCGTTGCAAATCATGCGGCTTGTCCTCTGTATTGCTTCATCACCGAAACTGTGTCCGCGCGTGTCGTTGGTGAGCTTCAGGTCGTTCATGTCGCACATGACGACTCCGAACGTCAAATTCTCGCTTCCGGCATTAATCTTTTCGTCTAAGGTTTCGACGTATTCCTTGAACGCCTTTTTGTTCCGGACTCCGGTCAAATCATCCAGGCGTGCCATGCGTTCTGCAGACTCAAGGTTCTTTTCCTGTTCCTCTTTTTCCCTGTATTCGTCCTCTATGTTTTCAAGGCAGCACACTATGTATTTTCTGTCGTCGCAGATGTATTCGCTGTGCCTCATGTGTATGATTTTTCCGCCTATGATAAGCCTGTAGACGACAAAATAAGGTTCGCCGGATGAAAGCCTTTCCAGCATCAGAGCCCTGTCGTAGATTTGGTTTACAAGTTCAAGGTCGTTCGGATGTATGCACTTGTGGGCGTTTTTCCTGGAATCGGCAAAAAAATCATCGCCCTGTTTCGGAATCATCATGTCCTCGAATTCCTGCAATGCGACGACTTCCGTGTAGCGGTTCGTATCAATCTCGACGTAATATACGCTGTCGTAATGCCTTGTAAGGGTCAGTGCAATCTGATTAAGTATGTTTGCTTTCTCTTTTTTCACATTTATCTCCCTAATTTTTCAAATAAAAGAATCACCCGTTACATTAGTTTTGATAAATCAAAGGAACGCGCATTTATCCCTGAAATCCACCCGCAGCAAAACGCCAAAAACAAATCCGCATTTCTTTAACCATATTTTAACATAGCTAAAGAATTTTGTAATCAGAAAATTTTGGAAAATGGGGGCCTTTTATTGCAAAAAAAGGGAATTTTCCGGCCAGAAGGGGAGATTTTTCGTTTTTTTCGGCCGGAACTCATTGCTACACGGAAAAAAGCCTGCAAAGAATCTTGAGCACTATCGATTCGGGGTGGGCTTTTTCTTTCTCATCCCTGTAGACCGTAAAGTGGGAACGGTTCATGTATCCCCTGTAGCGGAGGTCGAAAAGGTCGTAAATGAAATTCCTGAACGATTCGGAATTGACGTCGGACTCACCGGCTTCGTTGAGGCTTGCCCTGTAGATGTTAGAGCGGGCTTTTTTGTCGGCAAGATCCTTATTTTCGATGTAAAGCTTTAGGTAATCGTCCCTCAGTTCCTCGATGCTTTCATTCGGTCTGGATGCATATGCAAGGTTGATTATGGTAAATCCGTTCTGAAGCAGGGCGAGCAGGGTGCTGTCATAAAATATTTCCTTTCCGCCCAGGTCGAGCAGCCTGTGTTTTTTTGCAGTAGCCTTCGTAATGGCGATAAGGGTGGCATAATTCCTTACGTCCAGATAGAAGGGCTGGGAACCGGGATACTTTTTGAAACTGTCCCTGGTGTCAGACTCATCCTGAGGCACTTTCCCGCCATTGTCTTCAACAGGGTCATGGAAGGCACGGTAGTTTATGTACTCATCGGACGATTCGATTTTCATTCCGTCGAAAAAGAGTTCGCAGAACTTACTGTTTACTGTAGATTTTCCTACTGCAGGAAGACCTACGATGACGAATGGCTTTACGTATGTCCCGACCTTGCCGTTTTCCTTAAGGAGCCCGATGATTTTTCCTGCGCTTTCAGTCGTTCCGTCCCATTTTCGGAGGATGTCCCTGATTTCCTTCTCTTCCTTAAGGGTGCCGCGTGGAGCCTTTTCACCGTAGGGCTTGAATCCGAATGCAGTACGGAATTCACAGACGTCACGGTCCGTGTGAGAGTTTTTCGTAATGACATAGTTTTCGAGGAACGTAAAGATGCCGGTTTCGTTAATGATGATTGCACAGTCAAGGTTCCCGAACTTTTCCGAATCGTAATCCTGATTTGAAAGCTGAGCGGTCCGGAATCCATCTCCTTCCTTGAAATCCTGAACCTGATTTACCGTGAAAGACAGTTCCGGCAGTTTCGGAACTCCGTAGAGGGAAATGAAATTCTTTTTCAGTATGCCGAAGTCAGTCCTAATCTCGTCGATGAGAAGGGAAATCTCCGTATTGAGTGCGGACCATGGGATGTTGCTGACGGTGTTCTTTTTGTCCAGCAGGTCTTCGGTTAAAATCATTTTCGGGCAGTAGAGGTTAACGACTATCTGGGGGATGCTTTCCGACCTCTTTTCGAGCAGGCGGTCAAGGATGAATCCAAAGACGCGGCATCTTTCGTACAGGAGCCGTCCCTTCATGTTTCCGTACATGTACATTTCGATGTGAAGGGCGTCAGAAGTCCTGAGGCAGTTGTCGATGCATTCCTCTATCACGGGCTGAATGAAAAGGATTGACTTGGAATCCGACGGAATCACGTAATCGACCCTTTTCTGTGCCGGCCTGACGTCTCCGTCCGAATTCATGAAATAATTTATGTCGACCTTAAGTATGGAGCATATTTCCTTCACCTCCTGCAGGGAAGGGATGGAACCCGTTGGCCGCATCTTGATTTCAAAAAAACGCGGATCACGCCCCATATCCTCGGCAAGTTGCTTGAAGGTCATTTTCTGAGACTTCAGCTGCTTCGTCAGGCGTTCGAAAAAGTCTTTCTTGAAATCATCGTTTTTTTCTTTCAGATCCTTTTTTTTCTGATCGTCTTTCATACTTCTGATTATCGGTTTTTTTTGGAAATGCACGCAACAAATGTGCCTAAAAAACAAAAAATTCATTTTTTTTAATGGGAAACAGGTGGTGAAGAATTGACAAAATAACGTTTTTTTTATAGTATGAACCATCATCTTAAAAATAAAATACACATTTTTTACCGTTACCGCATATTTTAATGTTGACATTTCTTTTTATTTCTGCTATACCAACCGTAAGCGCACTGGAAAAATATTTCTGTGCACAGGAGGAAGATCTTGCGTGTTTCGTAAGTATGACTGAAGGGCTTAAAAAGCTCAAGAGAGGTTGTTTAATGAAAAAAACTGCAAATTTTGTTGACGATGACGGCATAAGGCCCGATTGTGTTTCCAATGATGTGAAAGTGGATGAGGACGGTATGTGGGTCGGAAAGCCCGCTTCTTTTTCGGAAGGGTTTAAGGAAAGGTTGATGAAGGCAAATCTGATTCCGTATATCTGTCTGTCCTTGAGGCTCAGCCAGAAGGGGCGAAAAGCCGGAGGAACAATGCATAGGCATCAATTGGATACTTTTAGTATACTTTTAGAGTATGGATACACCGACAGGATCCTTTTGAAGGCTGCCCTCGTCCATGATTTAAAAGAAGATGCCCTTGATTTTAATGAAAAGGAAATTGTGGACTGCGATATGGATGGTCCAGCTGTGCTTGCCGTAGTCAAGGAAGTCAGCCGCCCCGAAGGGGAAGATAAGGCAACCTTCTTGAGGAGAATCTTAAAAGAAGGATCAACGAGGGCGAAGATCGTAAAGGTCTTCGACAGAATTTCAAACATGATCCAGCTGGGCTTTGCGACCGATCTAAATTTCGTCCAACGCATCTCGGAGGAAACTGAAATTCTAATCTTCCCCATGGCCCTTGAGGTAAATTACAACGCATATATAGAGTTGTGTAATCTTGTCCGTACACGTATGGACATAGCAAATTCCCATAAGAATGAGAATGTTGCTTAACTAAAAATTGCATCGGTCTGCACGCTGCGGACCGGTGTTTTTTTTATCAAAAAAAATATTGAATCCAAATTCAACGAAATTGTTGACAAACTCCTTTTTCGGCATTATATTGATTCTAGATTCAGTGAATATAAATTCAATGAATCCTAATTCAAGAAAGTGAAGGAGGATTTTACCATGGACGACAGGAAAAAAATTGTTGTAATAGGCGGAGGAATTGCTGGACTTACTGCCGGCATATACGCACTGCTTGCTGGATTCGAAGCGGAAATCCATGAAAAGAATTCCGTCCCTGGAGGCGAGTGCATCGGATGGAACAGGAAGGGCTACCACATCGACAACTGCATACACTGGCTCACCGGCACAAGAAAGGATACCGAGCTGTACGACCTGTGGAAGACCGTCGGAGCCTTGTCCGATGAAACGCAATATGCCCGAATCGATGCATTCTATAAAACCATCGTCGATGGAAAGGTTGCGACTCTCTGGAACGATCTTGAACGCACAGAAAGGGAACTCATCGAAATTTCACCCGAAGATGAGGAGGAGATACGGAAATTCATCCGGTACGTCGGATATTCGAAGCAATGCCTTTTCCCCGCAAAAAAGCCGATGGAAATGTGGGGGATAAAGGACTACATCAGCATGGGAAAGAGCATGATGGATTTTCCGAAGGTGCTGAAGGAATTCGGAAAAATTTCGCTTTCCGAATATGCAGGAAGATTCAAGTCTCCGATTCTCAAGAAGCTTATGTGCGACTACCTCCCGAAAGAATATGCAGCCTATGCCTTCTTCGTCTCATATGCTACAATGGCCGACGAAAACGGAAAAATTCCGATTGGCGGATCCCTCCAGATGTCGCTGCGCATGGAAAAAAAATTCAAGGAACTTGGCGGAAAAATTTTCTACGGTTCAAGCGTCAGTAAAATCACTCTGGAAAAAGGAAAGGCGACGGGCATCACCCTTGAAGACGGCAAATTCGTAGGCGCGG
This sequence comes from uncultured Spirochaetaceae bacterium, assembly GCA_902772605.1. Lineage (GTDB taxonomy): Bacteria > Spirochaetota > Spirochaetia > Treponematales > Treponemataceae > Treponema_D. The sequence goes on along the minus strand of CACYBG010000094.1, from coordinate 1,482 downwards.
ATTACATCATCCCGACGCTTGACTCGCACCTGCTTTTCAATAAACTGCTTCCTGAAAACTATATGCCGAAGAGCTATTCAAAGGCCTATTCTGACCCGAAGAATTATCCTACGATAAGCGGATTCCAGATTGCATTTGCAGTAAGCGAAAAATACGACAGGGGAGAAACCGTATTTGTCGACATCGACCCGGTCAAGGTCGGAAGCAGGACTTTTACAAGGATGTACGTAAAGGCCTATGGATACGACCCTCTCTTCGTCAAAAACGGAAAACAGGTAATCCAGACATGCATCTCCCAGACCGATGAAGACTATGAAGCCTGGAAGTCCATGGAAAAAAATGAATACGACGAGTACAAGGAAAAACTCATGCAGGCAATAAAAGAAAGGATTGAGAAAAATTTTCCTGAGCTTTCAGGAGATCTGGAAGTGCTCGACTGTTGGACGCCCCTTACATACGAAAGATACTGCAACGCATACCACGGAAGCTACATGAGCTTTACCGCAACCCCTTACGTCAAGGCCCTCAGGATGAAAGGAAAAATCAGGGGAATAGACAATCTGTATCCTGCAGGACAGTGGACAGGCTCACCCGGTGGACTTCCCGTAGCAGCTTCAAGCGGAAAGTTCGCAGTCCAGAGAATACTTAAAAGCCTGAAGCGCAACATCGATCTTTGATTGCAGGAAAAAAATTCTGAAGGATAAAATGATGACAAGAAATGAACTGAAGGAAAAACGGCGGCAGGAAATCCTTATGAAGGCCCTTGAGCTGTTTGTTGAACGCGGCTATTACGACACGAAAATTTTCGACATCGCTGAAGCCGTCCAGATGAGTACGGGACTTATGTTTCACTACTTTAAGTCCAAGGAAGAACTGCTTTTAGAACTCGTGAAGATGGGAGCGGAAGGAACAAAATCACCCGGAAAATCCGAAGAGGCTCAAAAAGCTCCGCCGGAAATATTTCTTGAGAAATTTCTGGAGCAACTGTTTTCCTATGCAAAGGAGTCCCCCTGGGTTTTCAACATGTTCGTTCTGATGGGACAGTCTCGACGAAACGGGATGCCTGAAGAAGCGAGAAAGATTGCACTTTCCGTAGATACGGTCGAATCAACCGCCGAGTTGATAAGGAGGGGACAGGAGAGCGGTACATTCAAAAACGGAGATGCACACCTTCTTTCAAGATGCTTCTGGGCTTCGGTTCAGGGCGTGATGGAAGAAATGGCCATGGACAGGACGATGGCAGCCCCAGACCCCGGATGGATAATGTCGATTCTCCTAAAATGATGAGGCAATATTTACGTAACCGGTAATTAAGGTTTAAGTATTTGGTTAAATGGCGAGTTTTGAGTTTATCAATTATGGCAAAAACGGTCGGAATCGTGGTTCTGACACAAAATCGCCTGTGCCCTGCACACTGCGATATTTGGGGCAGGTTCACGATGGGAGGCCGTTTTTGATATAAACTTTAGTTTTCAAAACTCG
>CACYBG010000093.1 GCA_902772605.1 uncultured Spirochaetaceae bacterium | reverse complement strand
GAAATTCGGGAAGCTCACCGCACAGCATTCGGCATTCCGTACGAAAATCTTTTCGCCGTCGGGAAGTCCAAGACCCATGCAGGCAAGGGACATGGCAACCCTGTGGTCGTTGTAGCTTTCGACTTCACCGCCGTGGAGCTTGAAATCCGGGTTTTTCGTTCCGTCCTTTCTGACAGGCGAATGTCCGCGGATTATCATGCAGTCGCTCAGTTCTTCGATTTCTGCACCGAGTTTTCCCAGTTCCTCTTTCAATACTGCGATTCTGTCGGTTTCCTTTCTGCGGCACACGTCGATGTCTTCTATATAAACGGTTCCTTCAGTGAAGCATGATATTACCGCAAGTGCACATACAGCATCAGGATAGCCGGAAATCTTTACGTGGAGTTCTCCGCCCGGGAGATTTTCAGTCGTAAGCCGCCCGATTCCGTCCCTGGATTTTTTCATTCCGCGTACTTCCAGAGCGTTCCTTTCCCTGTCCCATGTTATGTCCGCACCGATTGACTTGAGCACTTCAACGATTGCATCATCTCCCTGTGTTCCGCTTCCGTCGATGTTGTCTATCGTTATTGCACTGTCGTTTACCAGGGATGCAATCAGCGGGAATGCAACTGCTTCCCAGTCGCTCGGTATGGTGCAGTCGAATGCCTTCATCTCTTCCGGTCCCTGAACCTCGATGTCCTTGAAATCACTGGAGATTGAAACCTTTGCTCCGACAGATTCCAGCCATTTTTGCGTCATTGTCAGGTAAGGGGTTTCCTTTGGATCCGTCAGCTTGATTTTAAGCGGCTTTTTCATCTTGAGTGCTGCCATCATGAGTCCGGTTATGTACTGGCTTGAAATAGAGCCTTCCGTAACGATGGTTGATTCCGGAACGCATGGACCCTTGATTAAGAGCGGACATCCCTTGCTTCCCGGTCGGGCGATATAGGCTTCCGCACCCATCTGCCTGATTACGTCCACGACATGATGTACCGGCCTTTTTCTGATGCTTTCGTCGCCTGTGAATACGGACCATCCTTCGAGAGTCGCCGCTACCGGAGAAAGGAAGTAGAGAAGTGAGCCTGAGTTTCCCACGTTTACCACGTCGTCGGGGAGATGGAGCTTTTTTCCTGCACCCCTTACTATCCAGTCGTTTCCCGTCTGATTTTCCGTCTCAAGGTTCAGATCCACCTCTGCTCCGATGAGTGGAACCGCAGCAGCCGTACTTAGACAGTCTGCACTTGGAAGGGGGTTGTGTATGTTTGACGTTCCTTCCGCCAGTGTAGCCAGAAGGAGTGCCCTGATTGTATGCGATTTTGAGCCCGGAACCGTTATGTGGCCCGAAAGGCTGTGACTTGTAGCTGTTATTCTCATGTTGCCATTCTAGCACAATCGAAGGATTTTATGAAGTGCGTGCGTGTTGATTAAAGAGCGGAAGAAGGATATTATGGAAAGAATCTCTGAAACCTCCCCTTTAGTGGATTTTCACTGATGCATCTATGGAAACGCTTAGTTTTCCGATACAACATTTTTGGGACGGAAATCCTTTTCCGTACAGGGGTAAAAATGATTTACTATTTGGGTCAATGGCTTTCCTCTTTCTGGGGACCGGCCAGACTTTTCCAGTCATACGGCATACTGATTGTCGTAGCTCTCTATCTGGGATTTTTCTTCGTCTGGAAATTCCTTCCTAAGTTCTACAAGTTCCTTCCCTCCGACCGTGGACGGGAATTTACCTTGACCGCTGAGGCCGCAAAGGGTAAGCCGACCGGATCCGGAGTCGTATTCATAACGATTTTCGTCGTAATCTGCCTTCTGTTGATTCCATTGAACCTTCAGCAGGGCGGAATCCTCGTTTTGACCTGGCTCATGATGCTCACCGGCTATCTGGACGACAGGAGCGAAAAGGGGTGGGGCGAATACAGAAAGGCCATACTCGACATGCTCATATCTGTTGCGGCTGCCTGTCTCCTTGCCTATACGATCAGCAGGGATTCTCCGGACGGAAAGATTTATTTCTGGCTTCCATTCGTGACCAATCCGGTTTCAGTGCCCGTGTGGCTGTACGTGGTCATTACGACGATTCTGCTTTGGGTATCCGTCAACACTACAAACTGTACCGATGGAGTCGACGGGCTTTCATCATCCCTCGTGCTTCTTGCATTGATAATAATGGGCGTAATCCTTTATGCCATACTCGGACACGTTGAGATTGCAAAATACCTTCTGGTTCCTCATCTTGAAAGGGGAGCGTCCTGGGCCGTAATGACATTCTGCCTTACAGGAGTGCTGATGGGCTATCTCTGGAGGAATGCATATCCAAGCCAGGTGCTCATGGGAGACGCAGGTTCAAGGGCAATGGGATTTTACATGGGCGTATGCGTAATGATTACCGGAAACCCGTTCATATTCCTTGCAACTTCATCGATTATCTTCATCAACGGAGGAATGGGGCTTTTGAAGGTTGCCCTGAAAAGGTTCCTCCACATCACGATTTTCAAGAACGTTCGCTTCCCCCTCCACGATCACGTAAGGAAAAACCGCGGATGGTCTCCGACTCAGGTCCTTGTGAAATTCATAATACTTCAGCTTTTGATTTCGGTCGCCGTCCTGGGACTCTTCCTCAAGATCAGGTAGTTTAAGCAATCTGATGACGACATGATGAACCCCCGGGCATCGGTTTTTGGAGCGGTAAGTCGATTAGGAACCGCTTCCAGCCAATGTCCGGGGGTTTTGTTCTGTTCATCGGATTTTTACAGGCACATGTATGCAATCGTCATTGCATCCAGTCCGATGTTCTTGATTATTGCATATTCGTTCGGTTGATGGCAGGTTTCGTCCATTGTGGACCAGACGACGCAGTTGAAACCAAGGTTCCTCATTCCTGCGGCGACGGTTCCTCCACCGATTCCTACGGTCCTTGGTTCAAGTCCGTGTACGGTTTTTATGGCTTCGGAAAGTTCCTTTACAACCGGTGCATCCACAGGGGTCGGCTTTGATTCTTCGGCCTGTGCTTCAGTCACTTCAATCGTAACGCCATACTTTTCTTCCACGGCCCTTACCCTTTTTTTCAGTTCAGCCCTGACTTCATCCAGACTGTAATCCGGGTTGATTCTGCAGTCTGCACAGAAAACGTCGTCTCCCGGAATCATGTTTATTCCGGCAACGTTCTGAAGCTGCATGGTGGGCTGGAATGTTGATGTAGGCGGATCGAAAAGTTCGTTCTTCCGGTTGAAGAAATTTTCCATGTCGTTGACCCTGAGTGCAAGGTCTGCTGCGGCAATCTTTGCGTTCCTTCCTAAATCCGGTCTGGAACCGTGGGACTGCTTTCCAATCGTGTGGAATTTGAACCATGCGATGCTTTTTTCTGCGACTTCTATGGTTTCTCCCTTTTTGTCTCCGCCGTCGGGAATCAGTATGCGGTCCTCTTTCTTGAACAGCTCAAGGTGCTCTTTCAGAAGGAAATTCATTCCGTATTTTGAACCGACTTCTTCATCAGCCATGAAAAGAAGCTTTATGGTATGCTCGGGAACGATTCCAAGCCTTACGAACGACAGTGCCGCCAGAACTGCGGAACAGAGTCCCTGCTGATTGTCCTCGACTCCGCGTCCGATGATTTTTCCGTCCTTTTCGATTACTGTCCACGGATCGTTTTTCCAGAGCGAAATTTCACCGACCGGAACAACATCCATGTGCGCACATACCCAGACCCGCCATTCGTCCGATTTTCCCTGAATGGTTGCAACCATGTTCGGCCTGAATCCTGAGCTGACCCTTGAATCTTCTGCATCGTAATGCTCTATTTCCGTAATGCCGTTTTCCTTAAGCCATTTTTCGAGAGCCTGTGCTTTCTGTGATTCTCCGTCGCCTCCGTTTTCAGGGGCAAGGGCAGGTACTCCCGTCAAAATCGTTTCAAGCGCAATCATTTCACGCGTGTGGGATTCAATGAATTCCCTTATCCTGTCGAAATTCTTTTTCATTTCAGTTCCCTCCATAGATGTCCCATACGAAAATCTCTGCAATTTTCCTTAAAAAATATAGTTCAGTTTACATGTTCAGTCAAGTTAATGGGAAGTAACGGCTCACCAAGATTGAGGCGAAAAAAAAAGACCGTCACTTGAGCGTGGCGGCCTAAGGAAATGCTGATTAATGCTTCACGTATTAATCTGCGGTCCCTACTTCTGCTTTTCCTGTTCGGCGTAGAATTTCCTGTATGCGTTCCATGTAGAGCCGATCAGGGTGTCTACATCGGAGAATTTCGGTTCCCATCCCAGGACTTTCTTTGCAAGTTCGGAAGATGCCGTAAGCTGTGCCGGGTCTCCAGCCCTGCGACCGACGTATTCCGCCTTGATTTCCTGGCCGGTGATTTTGCGTGCGGCTTCGAGCATTTCCGTAACCGTGATTCCGTTTCCGGTTCCAAGGTTGAGGGTGAGGCTCTTGTGTTCCTTCACGATGTATTCGAGTGCCATGACATGAGCCGTTGCAAGGTCGCTCACGTGGATGTAATCCCTGATGCAGGTGCCGTCTCTGGTCTTGTAGTCGTTTCCGAATATGCTGATTTTCTCCCTCTTTCCGCATGCGACTTCCATCATTATGGGCAGGAGGTTTGCAGGATTCTTTTCAAGTCCGTAAAGAACGCCTTCCGTGTCGTACCCCGCTGCGTTGAAATATCTGAGTGCCGCGAAATGAAGTCCCTTGAGCTGTTCGTACCAAGCCATGAATTCCTCAATCTTGAGCTTGGTGAATCCGTAATAGTTCGTAGGATTCTTCGGGTGGTTTTCATCGAGCGGGATGTACTGTGGTTCACCGAAAACGGCTGCACTTGAAGAGAATACCATGTTCAGGCAGTTGTTTGCGACCGCCGCATTCAGGATGTTCATTGTTCCGCTGATGTTGTTGATTGAATATTTTTCAGGCTTGATCATTGATTCGCCTGCCGCCTTGAAAGCTGCCAAATCGATGAAAGCGTCGAATCCGCGTTCAAAGGCCACATTGATTTCCTCGGGATGAAGTATGCTTCCTGCAATGAAATCATTCTGAGGGAAAAGATTCTGAATCAGTCCGCTTGAAAGATTGTCAAATACCGTAACAGTATGGCCCTTTGCCATAAGTTCCTTGACTACGTGACTTCCGATATAACCCGCTCCGCCGATAACTAAAACCTTCATATCCTATTCCTGAAAAAAAATCGTGGGTGACGCCCCCGAAAAACAGAGGCACAAAGTAAAAACCGATTAATACGGACTGCATTAACCGGTGTTTCCATGATTGGCAGGCTCGAATCATTGTTGCGGTCCGAACCTGCCTTTGAGTTAAGGAACCGCAGAATCAGCCGAAGCCTCAAATGCGCATTCCTCAAATTCCTTCTATTTAATCTGAATCTTCTTAAGATGCCAGATGTCGCGTACGTAATCCTCAATCGTACGGTCGCTTGAGAATTTTCCGCTGTTTGCAATGTTCATGAGAGCTTTCTTTGCCCAACCCTTTTTGTCGGCATACGCTTTGGCAACCTTTTCCTGAGCCGCAACATAAGCATCGAAATCTGCCAGTATGTAGTAGATGTCAGGTCTCTGTCCTTCGACTCCGAATACCAGTGAATCATGCAGTTCGCGGAAGAGGTGTCCCGTCTTGTCGTAGGTCTTTCCGTCCACAAGCTGATTGACGATTTCTGCCAGATACGGGTTCCTGTCAAGGTATTTCTGAGGATTGTAGCTGTGCTCTTCATTAATCTTGATGATTTCATCTGCCGTAAGACCGAAGATGAATGCGTTGTCCTTTCCTGCAGCCTCGACGATTTCGATGTTTGCTCCGTCCAGGGTTCCAAGGGTAAGAGCTCCGTTCATCATGAATTTCATGTTTGAAGTTCCTGACGCTTCGTATCCTGCCGTAGAAATCTGCTCGGAAACATCGCTTGCCGGAATGATTTTTTCAGCCAGTGATACGCGGTAGTTTTCGACGAACACTACGTTGAGCTTTCCACGGACGCGCCTGTCGCTTACGATTTTTTCAGCAACCGTATTGATGAGCTTGATGATAGACTTTGCACGGCGGTATCCTGATGCTGCCTTTGCACCGAAGATGAACGTCCTTGCCGGAGGATTGAAATTCGGGTCTTCCACAATCCTGTTGTAAAGGTACATGATGTGGAATATGTTCAAAAGCTGCCTCTTGTATTCATGCAGACGCTTTACCTGAGTGTCGAAGATTGTCTCTGAATCGATGAGTACGTTCTGGGAATGCTTCAGGTAGTTTGCAAGCTTGTCCTTGTTGTTCTGTTTTATCTGCATCAATTCGGTGAGGCTTGCATCGTCGTCTACGAATTTCTCCAGGTCCTTGAGCTTGGTCAGGTCCGTTTCCCATCCGTGTCCGATTCTCTTGGTGATGAATTCCGCAAGTTCAGGGTTTGAACTCAAAAGCCAGCGTCTCTGTGTTACGCCGTTCGTCTTGTTGTTGAACTTTTCCGGATAGAGTGCGTTCCAATCCTTAAGTTCCTGTTCCTTCAGAAGCTTGGTGTGCAGTTCTGCAACTCCGTTTACGCTGAAGCATGCGTGGATTGCAAGCCATGCCATGTAAACCTTTCCGTCGTGGATGATTCCCATGTGGTTCTGCTTTGCATAGTCGCCCGGGAACTTTTCGCGTACTTCGAACATGAAGCGGCGGTTGATTTCCTCGACAATCTGATAGATGCGCGGAAGCAGGTTCTTGAAGGTTTCAATCGGCCACTTTTCCAATGCTTCTGCAAGAATCGTGTGGTTTGTATATGCGAATGTCTTTGTTACGACTTTCCATGCCTCTTCCCAACCCACGCTGTATTCGTCCATCATGATGCGCATGAGTTCAGGAATTGCAACTACAGGATGGGTGTCGTTGAGCTGGATTACATGATAGTCTGCGAACTTTGAGAAATCCGTTCCCCTCTTGCGTACGTATTCATGCACCAGATCCTGGAGGGATGCAGATGTGAAGAAGTACTGCTGACGGAGCCTGAGTTCCTTTCCCATCGGACCGTTGTCGTTAGGGTAGAGGACGCGGCTGATGTTCTGTGCCTTGTTCTGGTTTTCTACGGCGCGGTTGTACTGCATGTCGTTGAAAAGCTGAAGGTCGAATCCGTTTGGACTTGATGCCTGCCAGAGACGGAGAGTGTTTACCGTATTGTTTCCGAATCCTACGATTGGCATGTCGTAAGGGGTTGCGGTAACTTCCTCTGCATTTTCGATGTAGAACCTGTCCTGTCCGTCCGGAGTCTTTCCGTACTTGATTTCTCCGCCGAATTTAACCGTTACGGCAAGGTCGCTTCTCTTTACTTCCCATGGGTCGCGGTGCTTGAGCCAGTTGTCAGGGAATTCAACCTGTTCTCCGTCAATGATGTGCTGTTCGAACATTCCGTACTCATAGCGGATTCCGTATCCGTGTCCAGGATATTCAAGCGTTGCAAGGGAGTCCAGGAAACATGCAGCAAGTCGTCCGAGACCGCCGTTTCCAAGTCCTGCATCAGGTTCTTCATCTTCGACCAGATTGTAATCCAGGTTCATGTCCTTGAGGACTTCGATGACCTTGTCCTTTATGCCTGCGTTTATGAGGTTGTTGCTCAAGGCCCTTCCCATCAGGAATTCCGCACTAAGGTAGTAGAGCTGTTTTGTTGATGAGGCGTCGTAGGTACGGCGGGTTGCCATCCAGTTCGGATTGATGATTTCAAGGGCTGAAGCACTTACAGCGTCAAAAAGGTCGTGCTTGTTGGCCTGTGAAATATCCTTACCATACATGCGGCGAAGACGGTCTTCAAGGTTCTGCTTGAATTTCTCTGCATCAAATTCCATAAAAATCTCCTAATCAACATACCGCACTGCAAGCAATGAGGCATGCCGTTCTTAAATTATGCAGTCTGCCATTCACTGTCGGTTCAGGAATATTCAATCAATGCTTGAGTTTCCCTGGCAAACTTCCGAAGTTCTTCACCCCGAAAGTCTGGTGACGCTGAAAACCGTCCTGTTTCAGTCATTCAGCGTTCCTTAGCGTTCAGCATAACTTTTCTATATTACCTGTCCTGAAACCGAGGCTTCTGAACAGTTTTAGGGCACCTCTAAAAACTCATTTTCAGAGTTTCCCTTTATTCTATAAAACTTATATAAAAATATCCATAGAAGAATCGGGTTTCGGCACTTACTTTGCAATCAGTACGATCAGCGAATTTGCCGGTATGACGTAATGGTTCTGCGAAGGAAGCTTTTCCAGCTGATTCTCCGCAACTATTGCATCATCGTCTTCTATTGAAGTGTCAGCCATCCTGTACCACTGTTTCGTTTCGTCAGGAATGGAGGGGAGCGTCACCATCACGTCGGCTCTGTCCGTGTTTGCCGCGATGTAGAAATCGTTGTCCGGATTTCCGTCGTCGTTCAGACATCCCCGTCCGCTCAGCGTGAATGCAAGGAACCTTGAAAGTTCGTTCCAGTCAGGATTGCTTCCATCCACGTTGTACCACTGAATGTCGGAAACGCCGTCCCTTACGCCCTGGAAAAAATTCTCGCGCCTGAATACCGCATGCTTTTTCCTGATTTCGATTGCACGCTTGGTGAAGTTGAAAATCTTCCTGTTTATGTCGAGAACCGTCCAGTCGTACCATGAAATGTCGTTGTCCTGACAGTATGCATTGTTGTTTCCCTGCTGTCCGCGCCTGAACTCATCACCGCCCAGAATCATCGGGGTGCCCTGTGAGAGAAGAAGCGTCAGAATGAAATTCTTCATCTGCTTGTTGCGCATCTTTTCGATGTGAGGATTTCTTGTCGGACCTTCGTATCCATGGTTGTAGCTCCAGTTGGAATCGTTACCGTCCCTGTTGTCCTCACCGTTCTCTTCATTGTGCTTTGAGTTGTAGCTGACCAGGTCGTTCATTGTGAATCCGTCGTGGCATGTGACGTAGTTGATTCCGACCCATGGCTTTCTGAATCCGAAAAGGTCGCTTGAACCGGACATTCTGGTTGCGGCTCCGGTTGAAACGTGTTCATCTCCGCGCCAGAATTTCCTGATGTCGTCCCTGAACCTGTCGTTCCATTCGCACCATCTGGTACCCGGGAATTCTCCGAGCTGATAAGATCCTGCGGCATCCCACGGCTCTGCAATCATCTTTGTGTTGTGGAGGATTGCGTCGTCGGTTATTGCCTCTACAAGCGGAGATATTTTCATGAGTGCACCGTCTTCACGCCTGTTGAGTATTGAGGCAAGATCGAAGCGGAATCCGTCGATGTGATAGTTCAAAACCCAGTGCCTGAGGCATCCGATTATGTATTCAATTACAACCGGATGATTCGTGTTCACCGTGTTTCCGCATCCGGAGTAATTCATGTAGTATTCCTTGTGGTTGTAGACAAGGTCGTAATAAACCTTGTTGTCGAATCCCCTGAAGTTCAGCGTTATGCCGTGTTCGTTTCCTTCTGCGGTATGATTGAATACCACGTCCAGAATCACTTCAAGTCCGGCCCTGTGCATTTCCTTGACCAGACGCTTGAATTCATTTACGCATCCGCCTGGAGTCTTGTCTGCTGCATATCCGGCTTTCGGGGCATAGAACGAAATGGTGCTGTAACCCCAGTAGTTTTTCATCCTTTCTCCGGTACGGGGATTTTCGTTGGTGTTTTCATATTCGTCGAACTCGAATATCGGAAGCAGTTCCACCGATGTTACGCCGAGATCCTTGAGGTATGGAATCTTCTGTATGAAACCGTCGTAGGTTCCTGGATTTTCGACTCCCGAACTTTTTCCTGCGGTAAATCCCTTTGCATGCACTTCATATATGATTGATCGTGATGCAGGCAGGTTCAACGGACGGTCTCCCTCCCAATCGAAGGAGTCATGGTCGATTACGACGCATTTGGGAAACTTGTAAAACTTCCTTGATTCCGAAAGCTCTATGTCGGTTTTATCGACCGGAGTGCGGTATGTCGGAGGCAGGTTCTTGAAAACGGAAACAGGAGTAACTGCGCTCGTACATGGGTCGAAGAGGAATTGCGATGAATCGAACCTGTGTCCTTCCGTCGGCTCAAAAGGTCCGTCAACCTGATAGACGTACAGCGCACCGGCTTTGAGTCCGGGAACGAATATGTGCCAAATATCTCCAGTCCTGTTCTTTATTCCGTCGAATTCAATGGATGCATAAGGGTCGGTATCATCCTGTTCCCTGAAAAGGTTCAAGGTGACTTTCTTCCCGTTTCTGCTGAACACGGCAAAGTTGACTCCGTCGGGGGTCAGGGTTGCTCCCAATGGATAAGGCTTGCCGATTAAAGTCTTTAAATTTTCCATGAGATAACATTATATCAGACATTTCAGAAATTCTCCATAACTTTCTATACATCTGTACTCAAAAAGCCATAAATTTATGAAAATTTCCGTGTTTTTTTCGAAAAAACCTTAATTTTAAAGCTGTTTTAAGGAATTTTGACGGTAAATGCAAAATCCGTTCTGCAGGGCGTTGAGTTTTTTATGCCTTTGCCTACTGATAGATTCGGAATGCCGTATTTCCGTCCCAGTATGGTCCTCCGTCGCTGCATCTCAATCCCCATGTGGTGACGACCATGCGGTAGGTGTCCGTTTCGTCAGGCGTGAATGTTCCCGATATGTCTCCGTACAAGCGGCACTTTCCCGATGAATTGTATATCTGATAGCATCCGTAGGTAAGGTTTTCGTCATCTCCCAGAATGCCGGCCCTGTCGCTTGAGTCCAAATCAACCCAGTGGATGTTGTACAGTTCTCCTCCCCTTGCATAAAAACTGTATTCGTGCGATTCACCCGGACACACCCAATCCTGTGTAAATCCCGACGGACTGTAGCTGTCCCCGTATTGTACGCTTACCGATGATGTGCTTCCGTATTTTGACCTGCTCCAGACATAGATGAAAACGTTTCCTGCGCTTCCGTCCTTGGTCAGTATGATTTTTGATTCTCCCGGCTGGAAATCAGGTATGGTGTAGACTCCGCTTTCATTGTTTGAGTAGACGAGGGTTGAATCTCTGTCAAGAACGCTGAATTTTCCGTCTCCGAAGCTGATGTTTTCGCCTGAATAATATCTTGTGAAGCCTGATGAGTCGGCATCGTTGAAGTAGATGTAATAGGTCGTGTCACCGCATGCAGTGAAAGTCAGTTCCACGCTTCCGTCTTTCAGGTCAACCCGCGTTGATTCCGGTGGATTCAGGCTCATTGTGCCGTAGACCGGAACTTCCATTTTTGTCGTGTTTCCCGTGTAGATGATTCCTGCCGCATCTGCAAGTGCACTGCATTCATCCGGATTCAATGAATTCAGATAGTTTGCGCATGAAGTTGATGAAATCAATATTGAAAGAGCCGAAATCAGCTTGAACATGTATTTACCGTCGATATGCATTTTCATAAAAAATCCTCCATTAAAATCAGTTGAACCGGAATCCTGCCGCAACTCCGTAAGAGTCAATCCATCCGGCTCCCTTCAGATATCTGAGCCTGTAGTATCCTCCGAGCGAGAAGTTCTTCATGATGAAATCGCATCCGGCAGTGGCTGTGAAAGAAAATCCGTTCGGCATGTCTTCCGTTGAATTTCTGCTTCCCATCGGATTTGAGAAATAATATCCGACGCCCGCTTCCAGATATGGCCTCAGAAAGTGGAAAGTAAAGCTTCCGCCTATGAAAGCATTGAGGTTGACTATGTTGAAGTCCCTGAGAACCGGACCTGAGATGTATTCATCCTTTAGGTTTGCAAACAGTGCGCTTGCTCCGAATCCTCCGAAGAAATTCGTTCCTCCGAAGTATAAATTCATTCCAACGTCGAATCCGTCGAAAAATGCACCGTCTGCGCGTCCGAAGTCGAAGTAGAGGCCTGTTGCGCGGGAACTCTGGTCATAATCCTTTATCTTTGAATTTATGGTGAACGTCGTTTCCTTGCTTGATTGTCCGCCGGTAAGCCTTGCAGTATAGATTCCGTCGCTTAAAGGTCGTCCGCCGAATTTTCCGTCCCATATGGAATAGCCTGTCCAGTTCGTAAATGAAACCGGGATGGAACCCACTGTCCTTCCGCTTCCGTCGATTATGTCGATTTCACCTTTTTCGGGGCCGTTGACAGACCAGCTGAAGGTCGTGGTGTTATGGACGTTCTTGTTCTTCGGGTTGAATTCCTTTACGCTTGAAGAGAACGATGAAATCCTGAACGGAGCTTTTTCCATCGTTTCGTTTACAGTCGTGTACATGTTCCTGCTGATTTTTACCGTGTCGCTAAGTTCTTCATATCCGAAGGCCTTCATCTTGATTGTGTAGGTTCCTTCGTCGATTTCATAATTTGATTTTGATATTTCCTTGCCGCCTAAGCTTACCGTTGCGTTTGAAGGATTCGTAGTGACGGAAAGATAGCCGGAAATTTTTTCAAGGTTGAAATCGCGGCTTGATATGTATCCGCCGACCAGATCCACGTATTGGGTTTCGCTCTTGTAGTGGGTTTTCGTAAGCTTTACGCTCCTGTGGCCCGGCTCAAGGTTTGAAATCGTGATGGGTGCAGTACCCTGATAGACTCCATCCACGTAGACGCTCGCTCCTGAGACGTTTGCCCTTACCGCAAGACTTGCCGCCTTCATCGTAAATGATGCGATTTTCGTTTCTCCGTCCGAAATGTAGAACCTGAGTTCCTCGTCATCGAAATTTCCCTTCGATGCCCTGAGCGTATGGTATCCGCTTGAAAGTCCTTCTATGGTAAGCGGTGCTGTTCCCTTGTATGAGCCGTCCAGATATATGCTTACGCCCGAGACGTTTGTGACGGACACCTGTACCTGAGTCATTTTCATGGTCACCTGAAGCGGTGAAGTTTCTCCTGCAACTACATAAACTGAAGCCGTTTCATCCTTGCAGTTGTATTTTGTGACCCTTACCGAGTGATAGCCGGGTGAAAGGTTGTTTACGGTGCAAGGTGCATATCCCTTGAAGGAGCCGTCTATGTAGACCGATGCCCCGCTTGTGTTAGGCGTGGAAACGGAGATGGAACCTGTGGTAGGCTTGGGTTTCAGGTTTCCGTAAATCTTCATGGTCCATCCGTCTTTTAAAATACAGCAGTCTTTGTGAATGTCAGGTATGTAGCCGGGACTTCCGATTTCAACGTCCATATAATATCCGGTCCTGACTTCAAATGTACCTGGAGTAAGACCGACAGCCTTTCCGTTTACGAGAACATAGGCTCCCCTGACATTCGACGTAACTTCGATGTATGCGTATCCCCTTTTTGAAAAGGCAAGCTGACCGGACACAAGCAGGATGACGGCAAGAAAAAAAGACTTAAACCTCATGTTTTCCCTCCGAAATAAAAAATCTAGGGAACTGCTGATAAAATCTTCTATTGTAGTCAGCGGTTTCCTGGTTTTCCGACAGAAATTCGAAAAACTGAAACTTCATGCATTTTGAACACGCCGGATAATGCTTCCTGCATTAACAAGCCGTTCCTTAGATTACTGTTTTGATTTTTTATTACGGTTTTGTTTGGAAAATGGATTTAATATTAGAAGTCTCTAAGAGTCACTTCCATAAGTTTACCATGGAATTATGAAATACGCTACAAAAAAAAGTGAATCCTGTGAATTTTTTTTATAGATGGGTTTATTCGAGCGGAGGGTTTAATACCCCGCCCCTCATCTTGAAACTGCGTTGCTAATAGGGGCGAAACAAGGGGTATTAAATCCG
>CACYBG010000092.1 GCA_902772605.1 uncultured Spirochaetaceae bacterium | reverse complement strand
TGTACAAAATAATTCAAATTGTCAATAAAGGGGATTTAATATGAAAAAAGACTTCATAGAAAAAGCCAAGGAAAAGATGCTCGCCAAGAAAGAGGAACTGATTACGGCGATTTCTGACAGAAATGCTGAAGTCACTGAACTAAAAGGCGGTTCTGAACCTGGAGATGAAATTGACGTGGCTTCCTATGCCGTAGACGGTTACCTTCTGAATCAGCTTGGTGCTAGGGATGCCGACCTGTTGAATCAGATAAACAGTGCCCTTGCCAGAATCAATCAGGGAACTTACGGAATCTGTCTTGATTGCGGACAGCCGATTCCAGAACCAAGGCTTACTTACATTCCATGGGCAAAATACTGCGTGGGATGCCAGTCAAAGCGCGACCGCCAGAACAATTAGTCCACATTGCCGGACGTTATGCCTTAACGGAAAAAAAATCCCCCGCTCTGAAGTTCAGGACGGGGGTTTTCGTTTATCAGTCAGAGAACTGCTGATTCCTTAAATTCCGATAGAGACTCCTACAGATGCCTTCAAACCGCTGACTGAGAAGGACTTGAAGAAGTTGCTGCTTCCGGTTCCTATGGATGCCTTGAGCTCCACGATGCGTGTATTCAGGAACAGGTCCAGGGCGTGTGAGAACACCTTGTTGGTATATTCCGTGCTTATGCTCAATCCCAGGATTTGTGCCAGGGAAAGGTCTGCCGAAATCTTGTATTCCGGGATTATGCTGTCAATGGAGAAATCTTTTCCGAAAGGATTCCTTATCGCCAAGCCGAGCATCGGATGGATTGTGACCATATTGTTTCCGAACGGTCTGTATGCTGCTTCAAGACCGATTCTGAAAGGCCTGTTGACGTGGAATTCAGCCGAACTTGCTGTCAATCCGGAGAAAATGTCGTTTATGTCCGAGAAACTCCAGGGATTTTGTCCTTCTTCCTGTGGATGCAGGTAATAATCCAGGAGCGGCTCCATATCAACCGTGAATTCTGCAGATGCAGACAGCTTGTTCCTCAATGTTCCGTGATATACAGGTACATTCAGGTATGCGCCGATATCGAGCTGGTCAAGTACAGGGTATTCCCCGCGTATTCCCAGATCGATACCTCCGTTTTTAGAACATGCAACCAGAATGTTGTCTATGATTTCCTGCTGTGTACCCAAACCATCCTGGTCGAATATAATGTTTCCCTGCTCATCGGTCTTTATCGCTCCAGCCAGGCTTATGGCTGTGTACAGGTCGATGTCTGCGTTGAGCCTTGCTGATGCTGAACCGTCCGAATTGATTATGTAGGTCAGCTTGGCATTCGGGTTCGGAATGTAAAAAACCGGGAGGAAGTACGATGGTGTAGCCGTGATTTTAAGCTTTCCGAATTTCATGTGGATTGGAACGGCTGCGTTAATATAGCCCTCAAGGTTCATGCCCATTGATGTTTCCACTTCCGTATCCATGTCGTTTCCTTCCGCCAAAAGCTTGAAGAACTCCGATGAAATGTTCAGGGATCCGCTTATGTCTTCGGATACGACAACACCGGCTCCATAACCGTTTATGTTGACATCAAAAAAAACGTCTGCACCCTGGTTGTAGCTTAAGACGAATCCGTCTGGACCCATCTCCTTGTAAATCTTCGGTAAATCGATTACCAGATCCTTTACCATTATGTCCGTGAGGCCGAGCATGTTTTCACCGGCTTCAGCATCGACATTGACTCCGACTTCTACAAAGCGGTGCGGAATGTATATGTCTGCGAAAATCGGTAATGATGCAAATGTTATGGCCAATATTGCTAACAGCTTTTTCATGGTCGTCCTCCTTTAGTTGTCTTTCTTCCAGACGGTAATCGGTGTGTCACCATCCATTTGAACGGCAACTATGACTCTTGCGGAAAGTGAATCCGAAGAATTTGCACCTTCACGTGAGAAATAGAAGTTTTCGGGTGCCAGATATTTACTTGCGCCCTTTTCTGAATCCGTCAAATCCCGTCCAAGCTGTATGAATATATCCGGATGGAACGGATATTTCGTCATGACCGCTGTTATCTGGTCTTTCGTGAACTTCTGCAGATGGTGGCCGGAACTGAAGTCCATGTTGGCAGAGACCCCCGTATCACCCTTGTTGTCTTCGAGTTTTGCAGCCAGACCAATGTTCTTGATCAGCTTGTTGTTTACGTTGTAATCGATGCCCACGTATTCGATTGATTCTGCGTATCCTGCGTATTCGGCAAATGATGAAGCATCCTGACGGTCAAAAAGATCCGAGTACTGACCGTTTTCATTCGGAGTGTCGTAATCCTTTACGTAAGTCATTATGTTCATTGCAATCGGTGCCTTGAGCTCAAAGTCGAACGACAGAAGGAGTGCAACCGTAACGGCCATCTTCTCTTCGCCAGAGTTTTCCAATGAGCTTGCCCAAATCGTGGTCGGTGTGCCGGGTTTCGGTCCGAACTCATAGCACAGCGTTATGTCGTTTGCATCAAGGTTTGAGAACAGTCCCTTAAGTTCGCCGCATGCAGTTGATTTTTCCTCGGTGAGGTAATATGCAATGTTCGTCGGGTCGGAACTTTTTCCCGTGATGGTCGTCTCGGTCGGCCATGAAACAGGGGATACGACCTTGAAGTCCTTTGGCAGTATCGGCTGAATCAGTGATGATTCTCCGCTTTCATCAAGTATGTCGATGTAATGCTTGATTTCGGAATCGCCCTTTGTGAATGACATGTATGCATTTCCGGCAAGATCGACCTGATCCAGGAATGAAGAATCGGCGGATTTTTCTGCATAGATGTAGAGTGGAAGCGTTCTGACTCCAAGGTTATTGAGCTGAGATATGTCGTCTTCGCCAATCGGGAGACCTGCCATCATGGTTGAAAGGTTGAAGTCGAGGGGCTGTTCTCCGCGCCGGCTGAAACTGCTCAAATCCAGGGATATTGAGTCCCAGTCGAAGCATGGTTCAAAGTCTTCGATTTTAAGCTGATATTCGCGGTCCAATACCAGGTTTGTGATTTTGAAGTTGTCGGCATCCTTGAAATTTACGTTGAATGCCAGATACTGTTTTACGGGATTTCCGTCTGCATCATTCTCCGGCTCCGGGAATTTTACGGTCGGATAGGCCACCCATGTCACTTCCTGAGCGTTTGAACCGGCCGTAAGCTCTACGTCCTTGTCGAAATAGTATCCCGGTGCATCGATTTTCTTGAATCCCTGCAATTCAAGACCGATGTCGTTTCCAGCCGGAAGAGTATTCGTAATCTTGCACTTGAAGCCCAGACCCTTTCTGGCGGTAGATGAAGATGAACCGTCAGCATTCGTTACGGTTTCGTTGAATGTTATCTGTTTGACGAACTTGGTGAGAGCTTCAGGCAATTCAACGCTTCCAGAACTTCCGTCAGTCGGCAGTGAGAATGAAGGTGCACCCATTGCTGCAAGGTCTACGATGGCTTCATCGAGGGTTGAAAGGCTCATGTCCATGTGTGTATCGACGCTTATGGATGTTGCACCGCCTTCAAGTACGATTGTTGCGTTATGAACGCTGAGTTTCGGCTTGATCTTTAAGTTGAGGCTTTGGGTTGTGACTGCGTTGAGTTCTGCTCCCCAGATGTATTTCTTTTTGAGCAGACTTCCGGTCGTATCCTGGGACTGAGGAGTCAATGTTGAGTTTGTAACGCCTTCAATCACGAAGCTGTCCGGTTCTGAAAGGGAAAGTTCGATTCCCGTCCATCCGCTTGGGCTCTTTACGTCCAGGTTGATTTCAGCAGTTGAGAATTTTATGCTCTTGATGCCGTCAGGAATCATTCCATCAAGAGGAATCGTGCGTGTCATTGCAAGTGTGTTTTCATCAACGCCCAGTGCCTCTGCAGTTGCATTTACGCCGGTAAGCTTTCCAGGCATGATGTCGATGAATTCTCCGGCCGCCTTGATTTTATGCTTTACGCTGAGGTTGCCGCCGCTTGTTGTACCTTCAAACTTGAGCTTGAATTCCTGCGGGATTCCGTTGGCGTGTGTGAGGGGAATGTCCAGATTTGGATTCTGCGTAATGTCCTGAAGAGGGCTTTCACCCAAAACAGTGTCGCCGTCAAGGATTTTTACCTTAAGGTTGATTGCGTATCCTGAACTGTAAGGCGTACCGGTTGATTCCCTGAACGTAAGCCTGAGTTTTCCGGTCTGATACCAGATCCTGTCGTAAGTTACGCTTTCGCTTCCACCGCGGACATTGATTTCGGAAAGTATTGACGTGCCCTGTATTGAAAGGGAAGAACTGTCGCATTCAGGGAACTGTGGAGACTCGATTTCAGGAGTCTTTGAACCCTTGAGGACATCGGCAAAATCAGGAAGAACGATAGGCGTGTCGATGTTTGCCTCGATTTTCGGTGCCGTGAATGAAAAGTCAGAGTTGAATGACGGCATGAAGCTTGACGGATCAAATGAGTTCATCATTTCCTTCATGTTCGGAAGGCTGAATTCATCCATCAGGTTCATCTTGATGAGGTAATTGAGAACGTCTGAATTTTCTTCAGATATGTAGTCGTAGACCGTTCCACCTATGTCGGCCAGAGCATTTTGAAGCGTCTCCCTTATGGATTCGGAACTGATTACGCTGCTCACGTCATAAGAAGCTGTTCCAAGGGGAACCTGAAATTTTGCTTCAGACTTGATTGAGACTGACTCGGGAATCTGAAAGTTGTTACAGGCAGACATCAAAATCGCTAATGATGCCGTCAATGCTATATTATGTTTTTTCATAAGCTCCTCCAAAAAAAAGCTTGCATAATGGACCGCTTACTGAAAAGTGATATGCGGTTTCCTAAAATTCCTAAAAATATATACTTTTTGAAGTTTTTTTTCAGCAGATTCTGTCCAACTGAATGAAGTCATAGACAGGCAGATTTGCAAGTGGCTGACGTGGATTGATGCAATCTCCTCAACCAGTTTCCGAACAGGCTAGTTTCCAAGCACCTTTCCCCTCTCTTATCGGTACTCGCGGAGACTTGAAAACCCGTAAAATTTCGAAATAGTGGATAGGGAAAATTCACCTTATCCCACTAGATTATAATGCGTAAAAGTGATTTAGGAAACAGAATTTATCAAAATTTATCTAAAATTTTAAAAGGTTGAATAAGGCTTAATAAATTGTATCGTTTTATTGATTTTCGAATTTTTTGCATGAAAATCTACCTTGAATGAAATCTACCTTGAAAGAAATTTTTCTCCTTTATATAATTGATTATGGAAAACATATCATTAATCCTATCCGATTTGGACGGAACGCTCTTCCGAAGTGACAAATCGATTTCAGACTTCACCAAAAGCGTTATTTCAAGCATGCAGAAAAAGGGAATCCTTTTTGGAATTTCCACGTCCCGCGCCCTGGTCAATGCGGTGAAATTTCTTGACGGCATATCTCCCGACGTACTGATTACAAACGGCGGAGGATTGGTTCACTTTAAGGGTGAAAAAATCTACACGTGCGAATTTACTGCTGAAGAAACCCGTAAACTCATGGATGCGACATTCAGTGTCTGCGGAAGCGACTGCACGATCAGCGTGGACAATGAAAAGGGACTCTACTCGAATTCAAGGGAAGAACTTGGCGATAAGTTTTGGACCTACAATGATTTTTCCGACTTCAACGATTCCATAATGAAAATGTGCATCAAGACTCTGGACAGGGAAAAGGTTGAAAAGATTGCCTCAAGCATCGGAATCGATCAGGTTGATTTCCTTCCGTTTTCAGATATTCCGTGGTACAAGCTTACCAAAAGGAATGCGACCAAGGAAAAGGCGATTGAAAGGCTTTGCACACACATGAATCTTCCGCCTGAAAAAACGGCAGCCTTCGGAGATGATTTCAACGACATCGGAATGCTGAAATTCTGCGGAATCGGTGTGGCGATGGGAAACGCGATTGCAGAGGTCAAGTCCATTGCCGATGATGTCTGCCTTACGAATGATGAAGACGGTCTTGCAAAATGGTGCGTGGATAAATTCGGTCTGTAGCCGATTGGCGGTTTCTACGGAAACACTGAATAATCCGAAAGCGGGTAGCATACCCCGTATGCTCATTCAGTGTTAACAATAACATCTGCAATTTCGCAGTAATTC
>CACYBG010000091.1 GCA_902772605.1 uncultured Spirochaetaceae bacterium | reverse complement strand
ACCGAAACATGTCTTCAAAAGCTGTGCGTTCAGCCTTGTTGCCATTATGCCGATCCAGTCGCAGTAATAGTTCGTTTCGTCATCATCCTTGAAAACGCAGTTTTTGTTCTGATTTTCATCGAATCTTTTTACGACATCCTTGTATGCGTTCTGATATGCTCGGGCAGGACCACCGCCACCGGCAACCAGAATCAGCCTTGTTTCCCTGTTGTTGGTAAGCCAATCGGTTGCCATCTTTGAAAAATCAGCCAGGAACATGCTGTCCGGCTTGTCGGGAGCTATTATGGATCCTCCGACGCTTAAAACCTTGGTAATCATAAATCCTCCAAATCATGCGTGCAATCTCAAAAAACTGAAGTTTTCAGAGCTTTGGTGCAAAAAAAATCAAAATACGGTGTCGTTAAGTTTTACCGATTGATGCCCTCAATCAGTTTCCCTAGAAACTTGATGCGCCGTAAATGCCTACTATAACCGGATCGTTCCACAGCGAACTGTAGTCGGCCTCCGTTGAATTGACTTCCTCCCAGATTGACTGCAATGCGTAGCTTCTAGGTCGGAAGACTGTTTTTCCGTCAGTGAGCGATGTCTTCAGCCTGTTCCATTTCCTGCTGAATGAAATGTGCTGGCCGTCGAGATTTCCGAAATAGTATTCGCGCGGATTTGCGACTTCGCCGAATGTCCTGTACTCCAATCCTGCTGCAAGTGCAACGTCAACCGGGAACCATCCGTAGTGCTCGAAATAGATTTCCGTCCACCAGTGGTTTTTCGTGGTAGAATCGTTTTCGACAAGTATTCCGCTTACAGGAACGGCAGGTATTCCCTGTGAACGACAGAGTGATGTGAACAGAAGTGCAAAGTCGTATGCGTCTCCGGTTCCCTTTTCAATCAAATCAAGTGGAGAAACGTTTCCCGTCCTGACCGAATTCAGAATCTTGTAGTTGTCCAGCATGTAGTTGTAGATGAGCGTCGCCTGTACGTACGGATTCTTTGCCTTTCCTACGATAGAGTCAGCAAGTTTCGTTACGGCTTCATCATCGGAAGGTATGCATTCGTCTGGAGACGTGTAGATTGTATTCAGAAGCCTTGTTCCGTCCGTGTATCTGGTGACGTTTGAACCGTTTATGTGAGATTCCTCCGTGAACGAGGTGATTATGAAATTGTGGTTCACCTTGATTCTTGAATCGTCGCCGCCCTTGAGCTGTATCGAATGTATTACGTCATACGGGTCGTCGGAAATGAGCGGAGTGGGGGAGACTTCGTTCAATACTACGGCAGGCTGGGTGATTGAAACCGTCGGACGTGGAACGTAGAGAGTAACGTTTGAATCGTTCATGCTCCTGTTCTGTATGTCCGCATTGATTTGAACGACATAGGTCTTGCAGTTGACGAGCTTTTTCTGCCCGGCCGGGAAATTGATGTCTATGCTCTGCTTGTAGGAATTTCCCTTGTCGGTCGAAATGTAGAGCTGTCCGGAAACCGCACCGTCCGGAACATGCACGCGGATTTCACTGTCGGTCCAGTATTCAAAGTCGTAATCTGCATCGCTTGCGGCTATGAATCCCGTGTTCAGCTTGTTTTCATCAGGAACCTTCGTAACGGAGTCGTCCCTGTTTGCCGTGAAGTATACGGTTGAGTTGCCCCTGACGTTTCCGAAGTTTGAACCGAGAATGGATATTACGTCGCCGATTCTGGCAGTTGATGGAGAAACCGAGTCGATGACGGGCATTGAAACGCGGTAATCAGTGCGTACGATTGATGGAATCGAATCTTTTCTGGCGAAAAATACCGGTTCTGAGCGTCCTTCGGCAGTCTGGACAACGACAAGTCCGTCGGTAACGTTTGTCGGTATGGCGAATTCGATGGTGTCGTTTCCCCAGTCCTTGTAGTTGCTTGCTGTCACCCTGGAGCCAGCGATTTCCACGTAGGAATTTTCCCTGGTGCTTCCGAAATTTTCACCCGTAATGACGACAATATCCCCCGCTGAACCGATTGGGGGATCTATTGCCGAGATTGAAGGTTTTCCGATTTTTTTACGACCGGACAAGGATGTTGCAGTGGCGATAATTCCTATTACCGCCAGAAACGTGATGATTCGAGCTGCCGGTGAATTTTTGTACAGCAGCTTTATTGCATGTAGGAGCTTCACTTTTCATTCGCCCTGTGTATAAAGATTTAAGCTCCCCAATGAAAATTCTACGCTGGATTCATCTTCCTGACCGCGGGAATTTACAGCAGAAGCCGTCCTTTTTGGAACAGGGGTAAATATATCATAACTTGCAAGTTTTGTCGCCGTATCGTTTGACCTGTTTGCATACCTTTTGCCGTAAGGTCCGCGCCTTCCAGACGGATATGAAACCGTTCCCAGTCTGGTGTCGAAAGCATTTATGAATCCGTTTCCTACGAAAGTTTCTGCGGTTTCTGAATTGTCGTCGTCTGTTGATAATATGAGTGCAACGGATGCTGCTGCCGTTGAAATTTTTCCGGTGTTGTGGCGGACAAGGGTTGCTGCAGGTGAAACGATTTCTGCATCTGCGACCGGCTTAAAGGAAGGCTCTGCATTTACGGACTGATTCTTTGAAGACAGCCTTGCAGGGAGGAAAACGATAGCCAGTGCTGCGACCGCTCCGAGTGCTGCGGAAATCCATGCTTTGGGCTTGAATTCCACGACATTGGATTTCGTATGCTTGGAGAATGAAAGCCTGGCCTGGAGTCTTGCAAAACTGTCGTCCAAATCCTTCTGGCTCATTTCCATGGATTTTTTGTCCGCATCGAAATACGATCTCAAACGCTTGAGTTTTTCCAACGCATCCTTACATTTCGGACAGGTTTCCAGGTGCGCCTTGTATTTTTCGACATAGGCGGGTGGAAGCTCTCCATCCAGATAGACCGAGTGAATATCTCTTTCAGGGCATGTAGACATCGCCTTCTCCTATCATTTTTTGTATCTGCTCGCGCGCTCGGAACACACGGACCTTTACGTTTCCTTCCGTTATTCCCAACGCCTCTCCAATTTCCTTGTAGTTCAAATCACCGTATTCCCTAAGGACAAGGACCTCTTTCATTTTCGGAGGAAGCTTGTCCAGAATTTCCTTTACTTTTTCTATGGTCTCGGCTTTGAGGAGGTCGACTTCACCGCTGTCGAAGTGCTGGCGACCTTCATAGAGTGCCTTGTGGTATGCCTTTGCCTCTCTGCCCTTGCGTTTGGCGTAGTTCAGGGATGCGTTCTTTACGACCCTTATCAGCCAGAACTTTGCATCGTCCAGCGACGGAAAAACCATGGCCTTTTCGTTTGCCTTGATGAATGAATCGTGGACCAAATCTTCCGCCGCTTCTTCGTCGTTTACAATCCTGTAGGAAACCTTGAAAAGAAGCTGCATGGTTGCATCGTAGAGCTTCCTGAAATCTACCGGATCCTCACAGCGAATTTCGTCCGCCGTCTCTTTATTATTCATAACATTGCATCCTTTTAATGGTTACAGACCTTTGGAAATTTATCGGGCAATATTTGCGACATGAATTGGATTTGATGCCGCCTGCCGTTTCCAAATCGTCCTTGAAACGCCGGATGATCCGAATGCGAATCATGCAGCGCTTCCCTATTTCCTTGACCAGACCGGTCCGTTCGGGGTGTCCGTGACGACTATGCCCCTGGCTGTAAGTTCATCCCTTATCTTATCGGCAAGTGCGAAGTCCTTTGATTTCTTTGCCTGAGTCCGTTTTTCAACGAGAGCATCGATTTCCGCCGCTTCCGGGTCGCCTTCATGTGCGTTCTGTCCCTGACCTGAAGCTGAGTCGATGAGTTCAAGAGCCGATTCAATCACCTTGAGTCCAAGTACTGAATCCATGCGTGAAACCGTGTCGAGGATTTCCTTTGCTTCCATGCTTGAATCCTTTACGGCCTTCTGCATGCAGCTGAGTGCAACCGGAGTCGAAAGGTCGTTCTCCAGTGCCGCCTGGAAATCTTCAAGGTATTTTTTTGCAGCATCGGAGAGTCCCGTGACATCTTTTGCCTGACCCTTTGCGTATTTTTTGTCCTTCAGAGCTTCGGCCGTATCTTTTCCTGCCGATGAAATGAGTTTTGCAACCCTCTGAAGAAGAGCAGCTCGACCGTTCTTTGCTCCGTCCATGGCATCCCATGAAAAGTAAACCTGCTTCCTGTAGTGGCTTCCCAAAAGGAACATCCTGTAGTCAAGCGGATTGTAACCCTTGTCGATGAGCGACTGAAGGCGGAGAAAATTTCCCGACGACTTGGACATCTTTTCACCGTCATCTTCCGAAGCAGACTTCTTGTCCTTTGCGATTACGAGGAATTCGTTGTGGAGCCAGTAGTTGACCCATTTTTTTCCCGTTGCACCTTCGCTCTGTGCTATTTCGTTCGTGTGGTGAATCGGAACATGGTCGATTCCGCCGGTGTGTATGTCGATGTGTTCGCCCAGATATTTCATGCTCATTGCAGAACATTCGATGTGCCATCCCGGATATCCGCGGCCCCATGGACTGTCCCACGTCAGAGCCTGGTCTTCGAATTTGCTCTTCGTGAACCAGAGTACGAAATCGGCCGGATTGCGCTTGTTTTCATCGATGACGACGACATCCCTTTTTCCGGCTCCTGCTTTCAGTTCGTCAAGGTTTAATCCTGCAAGGTCTCCGTAGTGTTCGTAGGTCGTAACGTCATAATAGAGGTTTCCGCCAGCCATGTAAGTGTGACCGTTTGCTTCAATCCTCTTGATGAGCTCTATCATTTCCTGTACGTGCTCGGTTGCCTTGCATACGACATCCGGGCGGATTATGTTGAGTGCATCCAGATCCTTAAAAAAAGCGTCCGTATAAAATTTTGCGACTTCCAAGACCGATTCGTGGCGTTCCTTTGCGGTCTTCAGCATCTTGTCTTCGCCTGCATCGGCATCTCCGGTCAGGTGTCCAATGTCGGTGATGTTCATGACATGCTTTTTGTCGAAACCCAGATATGTGAGCGTGCGGTCAAGGGTGTCCAGGAAAATGTATGCCCTCAGGTTTCCGATGTGTGCATAATTGTAAACCGTCGGTCCGCATCCGTAGAAACCGACGTATCCCGGTGTGATAGGGGTGAAATCCTGCATGCTGCGTCCCATTGTATTGAACAGACGTAATCCCATAGTTTCCTCCATAAATAGGGGCGAAAAGACAGGTTTCCGTGCGTAAAGCCAGTTTTTCGCCAGAGCGGCCGATTCCTGAAATCCCCGAAAAAAATCCCTTTGGTTTCCAGAGAATCCCTTTGCCACTCGATTTTTTTAACTGTTTATGTATAATAGACTTGTCGGAAAAGAGAAATTTTCATGCAGCACATAAGCTGAAACGAAAAGAATTCCCAATTGGACAACAAAATTCTACATATTATAAAGACGGATTTGATATGGCTTTAAGCATACGAGAAACAGGTGAAAATATCAAGAACTCATTGCTTTTCAAGGGGACCGTTGATTACGATGTCCCGATGAGTGATTTTACGACCATGAAGGTTGGTGGTCCGGCGGAACTTCTGGTAAGGCCTTCAGACCCCATTTCACTGGCGGTTGCGGCTTCCGTCCTGAAAAAATCAGGTGTTGCCGTCCACGTCTTTGGCGGAGGAAGCAATACCATAATCAGGGACGGTGGAATACCCGGTGCCGTAATAATGACCGACGGACTCGATGAAGTAAGGCTTGAACCCGGAAAGGCGGAACCCTATGAGATTGAGGATTTCCCAGAGATAAAGGAATGCGTTTCAATCGACCTGACTGCGGGTGCGGGAACGTCCATAAAGGATTTGATTGCCTGGTGCATCAGGTACGGAATTTCAGGCGTAGAGACTTTTGCGGGGCTTCCGGGGACTTTCGGGGGTGCCGTTTTCATGAACGCAAGATGTTACGGACATGATTTTTCTTCAATAATAAAGTCGGTTGAATACGTCGATTTGGACGGGCTTCCTGAAGATTTGGACGGAAAGGAATCCTACGAACTGAGCGAGCTTGACGTAATCGACACGTACACTTTTTCTGCCGACGACTGGGGATACAAAAAGTCTCCGTTCCAGGGCAAAAGGTGGATTGTTACGTCGGTTACCGTTTCGCTTAAGGGACTGGACGTTTACGTTTCGGGAAAGGTCGGTGCAAGTCCTTCCGTTTGCGACTACATTGCGGCCAAGTGCGCCCATTTTGAGGACGACCGTCGTGATAAGGGGCAGTTCAAGGCTCCAAGTGCAGGAAGCGTATTCAAGAACAATTACGACTATGGAAAGCCGAGCGGACAGATAATCGACGAGCTGGGGCTTAAGGGACACAAGATTGGTGGAGCTCAGGTTGCCCCTTGGCATGGAAATTTCATAATCAACATGGGGAATGCAACAGCGTCCGATGTCGAGCGTCTGGTGAATTTCGTCAAGAAAGAGGTTGCGGAAAACACCGGATACGTATTGGAGCCTGAGGTGATATTCGTCGGAAAAGCCCTTGATGAAGCCTGAATTTTGATTTTCGCGGAATTTATGGCAAATTCGACGGAATTTTCCCTAAAAAAACGGTTCACTTTTTCGGATGTTCTCATATAAATATGGAATTCAGCCGATAAAATTCAGTGAATCCTTGAAAATGCCTGTGGAAATCTCTAAAAACTGCAGTTTTTAGGGTTTGCCTGATTTTTGGTCGGCCGTGGATTTTCTGCGGTTTGTTTGGGGGTTGCGGGGCGATTTCGGTTCATGCTGGATTATGTCCATGACTTAAGGAAAACTCTAAGGAATTCTGCCTTTGGAGCTTGCCTTAATGCGGCTGATTCATGCAGGGGACAAGCAAAATTGTCCTTGAAAGTCGTGACAGCGTATTTTGCGCGGAAAGAGGTATAAAAGTGCTTCAGTTAGGTTTTGTAAATTTTAAGCCAAACACGTACATGTTGGTCGAAGGAACGTCCTCTATCGATAAATTCTTTATCATTCAGAAGGGGCAGGTTACTTCCCAGCATACGACCCCGATTCCTGGCAGTGTGCCTACGGTTTTGGGACCCGGAGATTTTGTTGGCGTCATTCCGTGTATGTCAGGACAGGCTCAGACGGAAAACGTAATCTGCCTTACCGACGTTACGGCCATCATGGTCAAAAAGGAACAGTATCCTGAATTGATTATGCGCAACACCCCGGTCGCCTTGAAGATTGTGCGTGCCTTTACGAAGGAAATGCGTACCTTGAATGCCAGCCTTACGAAACTGACCCTTAAAAAGGCCTCTGTAGAAGAAAATCCCGAGGAACTTTTTACGGTTGCAAAGTGTTATGATAAGGAAGGAAAATTCGATATAGCGGTCTATGCATATTATCAGTACATCAAGGTGTGCAAGAACGGAGCTCACATTGAGGATGCAAAGAAACGCTTCGTAATGCTCAAGAAACATGCGACCAAGGCCGCTTACTTTGAGTCTACGGAAGAGCTGATACGCGAATATCCTGCCGACACCATGATTTTCTCGGAACACCAGAAGGGAAGGGACATGTTCATCATCCAGGAAGGTTCCGTCAGGATTTCAAAGGTCGTTGACAACGAAGAGGTAACCCTTGCACTGCTTAAAAAGGGCGATATGTTCGGAGAGATGGCGCTTCTTGAAGACCAGCCGCGTTCTGCTTCGGCAATTGCACACAGTCAGTGTAAGCTCATGGTCGTAAACAAGGAAAACTTCGACCAGATGGTTTCAACCCAGCCACAGATGATTGCACGCCTTACGACCATGCTTGCAGACAGGCTTTGGTCCATGTACAGGCAGCTTTCAAATACGGTACTGCTTTCACCGAAGGAAAAGGTCATAGACATGCTTGCACTTCAGATGGAAAAGCAGAAGATTACGACTGGAAGCGGATTCCCGTACGTAACCGATTTGAGTCCGGAGGATTTGGTGAACCTTTGCGGAATTTCTGCGCATGACAAGCCGGAAGGTGTAAACGCAATATTCAACGATCCGAACCTTAAGGTTGACATGGGAAAAGTCATAATCAAGGATGTTTCCGAATTGATTAAGACCGCTGCATTCTACAGGAAGCAGAACAGCAAGAATGCAAACAGATAGGATGCGTTTTTTTGCGAGGGGTGTTATGATTTACAGAGTACATAAAAAGATATTGATTTTGATGACCTGCATTTTCGGTCTGACATCTTTTGCATTTTCTCAGGATTCGCTCCCGGGTGGATATTCAAAGATTTCACTGGGGATGTCGGTTGATGCCGTAAAGGAAGCCTTGAAAGCTGACGGTCAGTTCGGATACAGGGGCGACCGTGACGTTTCGCTGCTGCCTGGTGAAAACCGCACGCTGATTGAAACCGATACTTCAAGGACTGCACCGTATTCGTATCTGGACAGGTGCTGGTTCCAGTTTTACGAGGATAAGCTTTACATAATCACCATAACGATGAGTCCAGACAGGATGGACCATTATTCACTGTTCAAGACGCTGACCGACAAGTACGGAAAACCCGACAGTCTGAGTCCGTCGAAATCCCAGTGGGAGAATGATTCCGTAATCATGACTCTGGAAAGGCCTCTTACCATAAAATACACCGACAAAAAAGTGTTCGAGGATTTGCAGAACAAGTCGCTGGTCAATAAGTCGGTGACGGAACAGACCAAGGAAAATTTCCTGAACGGTCTTTGATGCGGGTTCACGACGGGAGACCGTTTTTGATATAGACTTTAGTTTTCAAAACTCGACATTTTCCATTCTATGCTATTAAAGCTGTTCAATGGTGAGTTTTGAGTTTGTCAATTATGGCAAAAACGGTCGGAATCGTGGTTCTGACACAAAATCGATTGTGCTTTGCACACCGCGATATTT
>CACYBG010000090.1 GCA_902772605.1 uncultured Spirochaetaceae bacterium | reverse complement strand
CCGAAAGATTGAGGCTTGCCCTTTTGTAGAATGATGAATAATCTTCTATATGATAGTTCTTCGTGTTGGTGTATGAGGTTGCCGACGCAAAGCAGATTTTTTTCGTAGCTTCGTTAAGGCACCATGAAATCAGGCTTTTTGAACTTCTGACCGTGTTTCCGCCGCTGTTCCTGTAGAGCCGATTCCTGAATGCACTTTCTATGTCCACGTAGATTGTTGCTTCATCTGCTGCTTCGACAATCAGGCATCCGCCCCTGGTTTCGACGCTTCCGTTTGATGTGGTTGCCATCGCCATTACGCAGAAGGGGATTCCGCTTGAAGAATCCATTGCAATCGTATCGCCGTTCATCGAGTGGATGTTGCCGGTAAAGTCTTCCCTGTCCAGATACGCCCTGAAATAGACGCTTTTCGGAGTTGATGCAGTCACGTGTATGACCATTACGTCTGCCGCAGCCGAAACGAAAACCTCCCTTTTGTATTCGATGGAGCTTCCGTGCGAGTTGCGTGAAAATATTGCCGTGCTTGGGACTTTCGTTTCCTTTGAAAAGCTTGTGGTTGCAATCGCAGTGTTCAGGTCCAGCTCCCGGACATATCCCGTGGCACCGTCGAAAACACCCTTGCGCTCAGGAAGAGGTCCGGAAAGCCCCGGTTTTTCAGCAGTGTAGTAATCGATGTGAAGGTTTCCCGCCGTCTGATATATCGACTGTTGTGAAGGGCAGCCGGTCATGGATTCGAATCCAAGTTCCTGTGCTTCTTCAAATCGACCCTGGTTTATCAGCTCGCGGATTTTTCCAAGGTTTGACTTGCAGCTGTAGTTGTTTCTGTCCCTGTACGGTCCGGACCATATCGATTCCTCGTTCAGCTGTATGATTTCATGTCCCATGTTTCCAAAAACCATGCCGCCGATTCGACCGTTTCCTATCGGCAGGGCTTCGTTCCAGTCTTTAGCCGGAGATTTATACCAGAGTCTGTTCATAAAAGTTCCTCAAAATTGAATTCTGTTGCAAAAATTGAGTTTATCGGAGTCTGATTGATACGGAAAGCATTAATCGGCCCGTTCAATCAATTCTACCATAATTGTGCGACTTTGACTATTTAGGAAACGGTGCAAGGAGAAATCGGGGAATCTCCAAAAACTCAATTTTATTTTGAATTTGGGGTGAATTTTCCTTGAATCCTTGTTGAAAGCGTGGTATATTAAAGGGAACGTTGGAGGAAATGGAATTTTTCTGACGGTGCTTAACGAGTGGGACGGTTTCAGTGGATTTTCATTTCACGGGATTCCGTAGTTAAAAATCAACAAGTCTTTCTGCAGTCTTGGGATTCACAGGATTTTAAGTCTGCGTCCGAGGTCCGAACTTTATTAAGGGAACCTCACCAATTATCAAAATAAAAATTAAAAAGTATGGATTGAGCGTTTCAATCCCCAATGTTTAATCGTTCGTTGCATCTTCATTTTGATAGGGATGCTGCGGATCGGCTTATGGATGGGCCATTTGTGCAGGTTGCGTTGGGTAGGGACGCTTTAAACACTGTGGCTTCTGGCATTTGATGTTTGCGTTGCAAACGTGTCGATTTAAAATCGGAAGGTTTGTATAGGGGGCCTTGTATGGGTGTGACCCGAGAACAGATGGACCTACTTCAAAGTTTTATAGATGAAAGCGGAAGCATCGTCTTTTTTGGCGGTGCAGGGGTTTCTACTGAAAGCGGAATTCCTGATTTCAGGAGCGTTGACGGTCTGTATCATCAGAAGTGGGATTATCCTCCCGAACAGATTCTCAGCGGCTCTTTTCTGTATTCCAACCCCAAGGAATTTTACCGCTTCTATCGGGAAAAAATCCTTATTTCCGGCATTGGACCTAATGTCGCTCACCTTAAGCTTGCGGAACTGGAAAAGGCGGGTAAACTTAAGGCTGTCGTGACACAGAACATAGACGGTTTGCATCAGGCTGCCGGCAGCAAGAACGTGTTGGAGCTTCACGGATCTGTCCAGCGTAACCACTGTACCGGATGCAATGTTTTTTACGACGGAGCCTATGTCTCTTCCCATGCAGATGAAAACGGAATCCCCCGTTGTGCGGCATGCGGAGAAATGGTTCGGCCTGATGTCGTTCTGTACGGCGAAGGTCTTGATGATGTTGTTGTAGAAAAGACTCTGGCTGCCATGGATAGGGCGGATATGCTCATAATAGGCGGTACGTCCCTTTCCGTATATCCTGCGGCAGGATTTGTTCGGGCTTTTCATGGAAAGCATCTGGTCCTTATCAACAGGGATCCGACCCCTCAGGATTCTGCTGCTGATTTGGTCATTCATGACAGCATTGGAAAGGTTCTTGGAGAAATCAAGGTTTAATTCTTCTGATTGCGGTGTTATGCAGATTCAGAGGAATTCAAGGAATTCAAGAATTCTGCCGATAAGGGCAACGGGGAAGCTATTTTGTTCGTCTGGACGTCGTTCAGTTCGGCAGATGTTTCCCCTCCAAAGTTTTTGAAGGGCTTTGGTTTCAGGAACCTCTGGAATAGTAAGTTTTGGAGCTTTCCTCAATAAAAAAAAGTGATTGGATTCGGGATGTTTTTAAGGCTTCCTGTTTTATAAAGGAAATTCCTGAAGGCTTCGGTTTTCGGGGGTTGCCTAAATTTATAAGGGAAAGATGACTATGGACAGAAGATTTTTTATTTTTAAGAGATTTACATTACTGTTTGCAATGTTGTGTTTGTCGCTGTCTGTTTTCGCCGGTGGAAAGAAAGAGGTTATCGAAAAATCCGTCGGTGCGGAAAACAGCTGGACGGAAGTGTTCGACATACAGAACCGTTCCGGTAAATACAACGTTTATGCGGAGGCTACGGATAAGGCGGGCAATACGAACATTGCAGGACCTTACAACCTTTTTATCGATGAAGATTCGGACCTCCCGGTAATTACGATAACAAATCCTGTCCAGGGCATGAGGGTACCGGGAAACCTGAACATAGTCGGTACCTGTGTCGATGACGATAAGATCAAGGAAGTCTGGCTGATTCTGGACGGAGATAAGGAAAATCCGATTCTTGTCGAAGGAACAGATTTCTGGTCATATTACCTTGATACGACGAAGCTTGCAGAAGGTAGGCACACTGTAACTGCATACGGCATAGACGACGGAAATCCGAATGCATACTATAACGATGACGGTGTACTTGATGAATCCAAGGTTGTTTCGAAGACCGGAAAGCCCGTAACGATTGAATGGCAGCTTTGCCGTGAAGCACCTGTCACAAAAATCACGAACCTGGACATGGGTGCAATGATCAGCGGCAAGGTCAACCTTATCGGTAACGTAGTCGATGGAAACGGAATCGATTCCCTGGAATACAGCGTTGACGGCGGCGAACACTACAAGCCCATAAAGCTCAAGCTTCACAAACTTTCAAATCCCGATGAAAACGGACTTACAAGCTATTACACTTTCAACCTTCAGCTCGATACCTCCAAGATGGAAGAAGGCCCTAAGCTCATCTGGTTTAAGGCTGTCGATTCATCCGGAACCGTCGGAATCAACTCATTCCTCTGCTTCATAGACAACTCGCGCCCGGAACTCAAGATTGTAACTCCTGAGCCGGGTGAAAGCGTCAACGGAATCTTTACCATTGCAGGATACGCAAAGGACAGCAACGGACTCAGAAGCCTCAAGTACAAGTGGGGCAGCCTTGAAGGAGAGTTCGAACTTACTGCAGGAAACCCGTATTGGGCATTGGAACTTGATTCACGCTCCGTCCGCAACACGATGGAATTCATAATCAGCACTGTCGATACGATGGGCAATGCAGTGACCGTCTCCCGGACCTTTGCAAATGTTGAGCGCGTCGGTAAGGGTGGAAATGTCGTTCTGATCGATCAGTCCGGAGACAAACCAAAAATCGACATAAAGTATCCTGTCGGTGAAGTTGATGGAGAAGACGGTTCTCTGTTCATCCGTGGTCTTGCTCAGGATGACGACGGAATTTCGGCAATCTACTATTCGGTCGATGGCGGTGCAGAAGTCAAGCTCGAGACGACCGGAGTA
This sequence comes from uncultured Spirochaetaceae bacterium, assembly GCA_902772605.1. GTDB lineage: Bacteria > Spirochaetota > Spirochaetia > Treponematales > Treponemataceae > Treponema_D. The sequence goes on along the minus strand of CACYBG010000090.1, from coordinate 5,185 downwards.
TTCTATAATCCGATACCGGGTGCACTTAGCGATGGAGAACATCACCTTACGGCCTATGCAGTCGATAAATTCGGCGTAAAGGGAGATCCTTCAACCGTTTCTTTCTCTTCAAAGGGATTTGCCCCTGTATTCTCCGATGAAAAATATGGAGACGAAGAATTCCGCAACGGCATGGACATCGACCCTGAAAGCGACAGTAAATACACGCTCAAGGTTTCATCATCAACCGGATTGAAAGCCGTACACTATGATTGGACCTGGGGAAACAACGGCATAATATCAAAGGATATTCCTGCAAACGATGAAAAGGAACTTCCGGTAGAGATTGGATTCGGTACTTCTGAAACGCCATGGGGAGTTTCAAAACTGACCGTTACTGCCACCGACAAGTTCGACAGGAAATCAACTCACAGCGTAATATTCGACGTAATCAACTACACCGGTTTCTATGGTAAGGATCCTGGAATTTATTTCACCGATTCAACCGTAGCTCAGGACGGAGCCTTGAATAAGGACTCTGGAAATTCTGCAACCGGATATTTCGTCGGCGGAAAGATTGCATCGGTAACGACCGTTCCTGTAATCAAGGGACTTACCGCAAGGGCATCTGGAAATTCAATCATACTCAATTCTGCAAATGCAACATCGCTCTTCAAGGTCAGGGTTACAACGTCTTCCGGGGCAGTGTATACATCCGGAAACCTGTATTTCCCGTCAACCGAAACTGCTCCGGTGCTGAAGCTTACCAACGACAACAGCCTTGTTACCGAAGTCTTCAACAACTTCAATGCAAAGAACACGCTTTCAATCTCCGGAACCGTTGCGAGCACTTCAAATCCGACGGTCAGATACAGGATTCTGTCTGCAAAGGTCAACTACGATGAAAACGGAACCGTAATCGGCTCTCAGATTGTGCCTTCCGTAAAGCTTGAAAATTCAACTCCGATAGCAGTCCGCCGTGGTGCGTTTACAATCAACCTGACGGCAGACAATTTTGTGGACGGAGTATCTGTCCTTGAAATCATTGCCTCAAACGATTCCGGAAAGCTTGCAACAACTGCTGTTCTTGTAAGGAAGATTTCTGAACCTGTATCAGCCGAGCTTCTTGGTGAAAATGCCGCAGAACCAGCACTTCCTGCATATTACTGGCTGCATGGCGACGGACCTGGAATGGACTATTACGGAGTGTGCGTATATCAGGGCGTAACTGGAAGTTCATTTGAATACAAGGCGTACAAGGATCTTCCTGTCGGAGAATCAACCATTACGTTCAAGTCTGCATCGATGAAGGTGAACAAGCCAGCAAGCGGAGCAAACGGACGCATAGTATCAATCGACGGAAGCGAATATAGAAGCGGTATGGAAATCCTTGAAGAAAAGGACGGAACCATCGATACCGACCCGCATTCATTGGTGGCAAGGATTGAATCGGAGTCGCCGGTTGAATCGGTGGTCTGGGCGGCAAACGGAAAACCGCTTCCTGAGGGAACCATACGTGCAGGTTCTGTAAGCGGAGTTTATGAAGCCGAGGTTCCAATATCCGGACTTCCGGCAGGTCTCGTCAATATAACCGCATTGATAAACGGTACGACTACGATTTCTGGAACCGTCTGCATATTGAGGAGCCATTCTGTCGTCGATGACAGCGAAATGATTTACTGGACTTCCGCCGGTGGAGCAGTTTATGATGCTGCAAACGGACGCTATGTCCTGAACAATGATGCAAGCCTTGTCGGATATGCAAACGTTCCCGGAAAAATCAATGCCGGACTTGTGCGTTCAAACAGCGGTCTCAAGGTTGAAGTCGATGGAAAACTGATTAAGCTTTCCGCAGCAACAGACGGTGTGTTTATGAACGTTGCGGTTCGTGCAGTAAGCGATGCAAACGGTGCATGGGTTTCTCCGACCGTTATGCTCATTGCCGACACCTCAAATCCGAAACTCAACGTCACAAGCATCAAGCCGATGGACTACATCAAGGATGAGCTTGTGATTGCCGGAACCGTCTCTGATGGAAACGGCGTTGCAGCACTTGAATATAAGACCGTCGAATCCGATGAAGGAGACGTTTGGAAGCCAATCAGGTTCGACTCAAAGGGACGCTTCTCCGAGAAAGTATCCCTTGCCGACAGTCTGGACGGTTACATGCCGGTTACGATTCGCGCAACTGACAATGCAGGAAAGATGTCTTACTTCAATTCTGCAATCAGTAAGGATACCACTCCTCCGGAAGTTACGATTGTTGTTCCTGAGCCTGGTGCGGTCGTCAACGGTGAAACGCTTTTCGTATTCCGCGTAAAGGATGACAGCTATGTCGGAAACATCAAATACATAAGTCCGGATGGAAAAATCAGCAAGGACTTTACCCTCGCAGCTTCCAATTCACTTGGAGAAGGCAGTTCTGAGCCTGAAAATGCAGAGGGAGAATCTGAAGAGGCGGCGGAACTCAGGCAGCTTTCAAGGTCCGTAGCAGAATTGGATTCACACAGTTCAACTCTTTCAGGTGCACTTCCTTCAACTTCATTGGGACAGGATGGACTTCCAATCGGTGAGACGATGAAGTTCGTCGTAAGCGATGTTGCCGGAAATACTGCGGTAATCGACAGTTATGATTTCAGCGTAAATCCTGAAAGCGATCTTCCGGTCGTTGAAATCCACATGCCTCTTGAAAATGCAGTCATAACCACCGATTTCGTAATCACCGGTGTCATGTATGATGATGACGGTATGGTCGGATACAACGGAAACACGGTAAAGACATACTATAAGGTTGATGACGGAGAGTTCCAGCTGCTTGGAAACGAAAGCGGACAGTCATCGTTCGAAATCAACGTATCGCCTCTGAGCATCCTGTCGGATAACGAGCATACGGTCGTCATCTATGCCGAAGACATCAACGGTGTAAAGGGTAAGCCTGTCAGCAGGAAATTCTATGTCTCTCTCGAAGAACCGAAGGGTAGCGTTGAACTTCCAAAGATTGACGGACACATCCACGGACTTGTCACAATGAGCGGATGGGCGAAGGATAAAAACGGAATCAACAGGGTTCAGATTTCTGTGGACAACGGTGCAAGCTATAACGATGCAGTCGTAGTTCCGGGAAAGAGAAGGGAAGATCCTGCACAGTGGACCTATGAATTCGATACCCGCGTCGTACAGGACGGAACCCACGTCGTTTACCTGAAGATTTGGGACGGATACAACATCACGGGACTTTATACATCCCTCCTCAACATTGACAATACGGCTCCTGAGCTTGAACTTGAACTTCCGCTGGACGACTGTACGATTGCAACCAACCTTGTAATTTCAGGACAGACCACGGACAACATCGAGCTGACCGAGCTTTACATGAAGATAAGGAGCCTTGACGGAAACAAGGTGCCGGACTATCTTGCAGAAAACGACCTGTATCCAGAGGCAATCGTCTCACAGGTAATAGACGTTTCTGAACTTGATGACGGTCTCTACAACATTGAGATTTCCGGATTCGATAAGGCCGGTAATTCAAGCAACGTCAGCCGCAACATCCATGTAACGAAGAATGCCGAGCTTACGAAGGTTGATTTGCTCTATCCTCTTAACGGTGAATACGTCAACGGAGAATTCAACATCTACGGTACGGCCGATACGTTTGAGGAAAAGATTACTTCAATCGACATACTGGTTGACGGAAAGAAGGTTCCTGGACTTACATCGACATTGACTGATTCCGGATACTTCTCGTTCCGCATGAAACCGGAGCTTGCATTGAACAAGCAGAATTTCTCCGATGATGATTTGGCCGTTGCAAGTGCAAATGCCGAGGCTCGGAGCAAAAAGAACTATGAAGGCGCAAATGCAGTTGCAGCAAGAAACGAAACCAACAGGGCGAAGATTGAAGCTGCAAAGGCCGCAGCATTGGAAGCCGGAAAGGAATACACCGGACCTGAGTTTGAAGAAGAAGTGTACACCCCGATTCCTGCCGACGTCTATGAATCAGGCGTGTTCACGTTGACTCAGGGAGCACACACGTATCAGGTTATTGCGCATACCGATGAGGGACGCACCGTAAAATCAAGGGTGCAGACAATCAACTACAATCCGTACGGACCATGGGTAACCCTGGACAACTTCATGTATGGAGACTTTGCAGTTGACCGTCCAATCCTCAAGGGTAATGCAGGATATTCTTTGACGCCGGATGAAAAGCTTGCGTTGAAGGATAAGAGCCTTGCAACCGAGAAAAAGGCTGAACTGAACGCAAAGACCGTAAAGCGCGTTTACCTGAGTTTCGACAACGGTAAGACATATTCACCTGTTTCAAGCGTCGGAAAGGGTTCTTGGAAACACAGGATTGAAAACCAGGATGTCGCCGAAGGATTCCACTTCCTTCTGGTAAAGGCTGAAATGGAAAACGGTGAGTCTGCAGTCACAAGGACAATCGTTCAGGTTGACCGTACGCTGCCTAACGTGAAGCTCATTTCACCGGGTGCAGGCGGACATTACAACCAGCTGTTGCGCTTCGAAGGACTTTCAAGCGACGACGTAGATTTGGAAGACGTAAAGCTTTACCTGCGTCGCGGAGACCGTTCTGCATACGAGGTTCCGAAGTTCATCCAGGGACTTTACTTCGACGTGAATTTCTGGGGTGCAACGCTCTGGAGTGCCGGTGTCGGTCTTACGGCTTTCGACAATGCCGTTAAGATTCAGCTTTCATTCGGTCAGTTCACTAGGGATCAGAGACATGCCGTAGAAAACATCCTTGGCAGAAAGATGGATGAGATGCGCTATGGTGGAGAAGTCGTCATAAGCGGAAAGGTTATTGCGCAGCTTGCATACATTCCGTTCAACTACTTCTTCGGACATGACTTCGACTGGTTGAGCGCAACGATAAGCATAGGTGCAAACTTCTCTTGGTTCAACAAGAGGGCGGGCGACAGGCCGAATTCATCAATCCTGACCTCTGCCTTCATGCAGATCGAGTTCCCGAGAATGGTCTTCAACGACAGGAACCTGTTCAAGACCTGGGCAGTATACCTTGAGCCGGCACTGTGGTTCATCCCGTCCGATGTTGCAAGTGCATCAACGCTTTTGGGAACATGTTCGCTCGGTGTAAGGACAAGCGTATTCTAGGGAATCCGGAATCGGATTGTTAAGCGTTAACAATAATACAGGCACTCTCGTTTCGGGGGTGCCTTTTTTT
>CACYBG010000089.1 GCA_902772605.1 uncultured Spirochaetaceae bacterium | reverse complement strand
CTCCCCAATCATTTTTTTAATGCGAAAAAAATTACCTCATAAAAAATTTTATCAAAAAATTCCTGCATTTTTTTACATCGGTTAATTTCAAGCAATATATATATAGTGAAGGCAAAAGAAAAGGCGTGAAGAAAATCGAGTCGGTTTTTCTGCGCCGGTTTCCGTAGGGAAGCCTTAACATTCTGTGCCGTTTCACTGCCTCATGGGACGGCGTAAAAAATCAATCGGGTGATGGCATCCATCGGTTTTTTATTGGAGGTAATATGAAAAAAGTTTTTGCGTTGTGCGTCAGTCTCTTGATTTTCTGCGCATCTCTGTTTCCTCAATCCGGTGTTGACGGATTCGAATTCCTGAACCGCGACATTTCGGAAATACTTTATTCAATCAGTCTGTATCGTGGACATGCTATTGTCGGTGACGATACTGTGAGCGGAAAAGCGACGTTCAGATTTGCCGGTGAAGATTTTGATTCTGCGTTCGATTCTTTTTTGAAGGCTCAGAGACTTTACGTTGAAAAATCCGAAAAGGTTTGGACCGTTTCAAAAGTTCTTTTCACTGAAAATGAAAGCGACGGTTATTTTCTGGATGCATCGGATGTTCGACCAGTGCTTTTAATCGATAAAATCAGCCGCCGTTTTCAATGCGAAATAACTTTCGATTCACTTTCCGATTCTCCTGTAACGCTTCATACGTCCGGAAACAATGCACGTGATTTCGTTGAGGCTGTGGCACGTGTTCTGGGAAATGATTATTCCGCCGATTTGAACGAAGGTCATTTAAGAATCAACCGCGTCATCAAATCAAATGATTTTTATTCTGCGGATCGTGAATCTGTTTGCGTCGAAAAATATTTTGAAGATGATTCGGAACTTTATTCGGTTGACGTTCAGGATGCAAGTGTGGGTGCGACTTTGGAAGAACTGTTCGGAGCTGCTGACAAAGAATACATTTTTGCTGCGGATACAAGCTGCCGGATAAAAAGAGTGCTGTTCAGCGGAAAGGATTTTGATGAAACCCTTCGACTCATCTGTTCAAACTGTTCGCTTCAGGTGATTGAGTCCAACGGTATTTTTTATGTGCTTGCAGATTCATCGATTGGAAATGCATTGTCGGACAGCGGAAAAATCTGGAAAAAACACAACCTTTCATATTACAGCGTTTCCCGTGCATCCGAACTGATTGAAAACAGATTTGGAAAACAGACCCTGATTCCATTGGATGAAGAAAACAGCTTTCTTTGTTTTGCAAAAGAATCGGAACAGAATCAAATCGAAGAATTCATACGGTCGATTGATGCTTCAAAGAATTCGTTCGTCGTAAAGCTCCGTTACATCCACACGGATGATTTTTTGACGCATCTTCCGCCGGGAATTTCTGCATCACAGATTACGAAAAGCACTCAGGACGACGTGTTTTTCTTCAATGGAAACGAGGCTCAACATGAACAGCTTTTGTCACTGCTCAAGGAAATCGATTGTCCGGTGAAAAGACTTCGTTACGATCTCCTGGTCATGCAGTATCAGTCCACGCAGGATTTTAACTGGGAGAATTCCCTTTCGGCCAGAAAACTTTCGTTGGGAGACAGAAATGATATTTCCGCTTCACTCGGTTCGGTCCTTGATTTGAATCTGGATGTTGTGAGTGCTTTCGGATTGAAATTTGCAGCTTCCCTTCAGACTGCCATAAATGAAAACCGTGCACAGGTTTTTGCAGACACGACATTGCAGGGTGTGAGCGGAGGAACAATAAATTTCGTAAATACGAATACATACAGATACAGGGACAACAATATAAATCCCGAAACAGGTGCACCGGTGTACACGGGAGTAACCAGAGAAATAGCATCGGGTCTGAAAATCGACATCACCGGTTGGATAAGCGGCGACGGTGTAATTACAAGCAAGGTTACTGCATCGGTTTCAAGACAGGGTGCTGACCTTTCATCCTCAACAGGAAATCCTCCGCCGACAAGTGAAAAAATCATAACGACCGAAGTCCTTGGAAAAAGCGGTGAACCGATTGTTCTGAGCGGTCTGATTCAAAACGAAGAGTCTTGGACCGAACGTCGCACTCCGGGACTTTCCAAGATTCCTGTTTTGGGCTGGCTTTTCAAATCAAAGAAACAGACGGCTGAAAAAACAGAAATGGTGATTTATCTGGTTCCGCATTGGGAAAATGACGAATCCGGTGAAACTCAGAAAATTGATGAAGAAGGATTCAGGGCAAGGATAATAGAGTCTGTAGTTTTGGGAGAAAATTATGACGGAAAAAAATGATTTTACCCTCTCACCGGTTTTCTGCCTTCACAACGGTGCAGTGATTTTAAGCCGGGATGAATCGTCCGTAAAATTCGGATTGCTTAATGAGGATGATGAAACATTAAAGCACCGCCTTGAAAATGCAGTGACATCGAAATTAAATCTGCATGATGAAAAGTGTTCGACTTTTGTTGCAATCGACAGGGATACGTTCAACCGGCAGATTTCATGGATGTTCAGTCATGACGGTGAGAATCCTGAAAAAAAACTGCTCAATGAAAATGAGGATGCACTTTCGGAAAATGAAGCCGCTGCACTTTTGGATGCGCTGATTGGAAATGCAGTCAGGGCGTATGCAAGTGACATTCATATAGAAGGAAATGTCGTGCGTTACAGGATTTGCGGAAAACTCTGTCGTGAAATTGAACTTGGGGATGAACGTCGTCATGCAGTCGTTCAGAGGATAAAGCTTTTGGCTTCACTGAATGTCGTTGAACACAGAAGACCTCAGGATGGACATTTTGTTTTCCGCTCAAACGAAAAAAAAGTTTTCGTCAGGGTTTCTTGTCTTCCGACAGTCGGATCATTTTCCGGTGAAGAAGAGTCGATAGTTCTGCGACTGCTTGATCCTGATAGGGTTCCGTTGAAACTTGAAAGCCTTGGATTTGATGAAAGGCAGATTCCTGATTTGAAAAAAATGTGCGCCATGGAAAACGGACTCATATTGATTTGCGGAGCTACAGGTTCGGGTAAATCAACTACGGCTGGGGCAATGCTCGAGGAAATCAGGAAAAACTCCGGCGACTCAAAGAAAATAATTTCATTGGAAGATCCTCCTGAATATGTTTTGGAAGGTGTAAGTCAGGTTCAGATTCAGGACTGTCATGGATTGGGATTCGCTGAAATTTTACGAAGGACGTTTCGACAGGATCCGGATGTAATTTTCATCGGTGAAATTCGCGACGGTGAAACTGCCGAGATTGCGGTACAGGCGGCACTTACCGGACATTTGGTTTTTGCAACTCTGCATACCGGAACGATAAGTCAGGCGGTTTTAAGGATGTATGATTTGGGAGCTTCTCCAAAACTTGTAAATGCCGTCCTGTCGGGGATAATCGTTCAGAAGCTTGTCGAAGGAAAACTGTCGGCAAGGATACAGGTTTTGAATCCTGCCGACGTATCTGAAAAATCGAGGGGCAGTGATTTTGAGTAAAAAGGAAATGCTTCAGTTTACTGCAACGCTCAGTGAACTTTTGGAATCGGATTTAACGCTTCGTGCATCG
>CACYBG010000088.1 GCA_902772605.1 uncultured Spirochaetaceae bacterium | reverse complement strand
CCACAATGCAGTCCGCCCGTCCATGTGATGAGTGGACTTCGGTGTGCGCAAATTTTCCAAGGACCAGAAGCGAGATGTAAATCACGTTCTGAAAATTCTGCTCGGTCACGGCATCCTGATTTCCGGCGGCAGGATATGGAAGGAGCGCGAAAAGCGCCTTGAACCAGTCACGGATTCCATCGGTGTCACCATCCTCAACGGCATCGTCAAGAATCGTTATGTTGAAGGAGGACGGATAATTCTCCACCCTCAGGTAGCTCGGCGCGAGTGATTTCAAAAAGCCGTATTTCACCTCGCCATTCGGGAAACCAAGCTTGTAGGAGCACTGCCTCTCGTTCCAGGACTTTATTTTTTTCCGCAAATGCGTTTAAGAGGCTGAAAGGATTGTAGATGTCAGGACAGTTCATGCAGAAATGATAGCCGTCATACATGCGCTTCAGGTCGGAAAGGCACTCATCCCTTGTGACATGGAATAATTCTGCCCGTTAAAATCAAATTTCAGCACCGGATAAACCTGCCAAGGCTCCTTTTCCTGCTCCTCCAGTTTTTCAATCGCAAGTCCCTTGAACAAATCTTTTTTGCCGAGAAAATAATACTCCATGGTGGAAAAAAAAAGACTCTTTCCAAAGCGTCGCGGTCGGCTTATAAAATAAGGCTTTCCTTCGCGGGCAAGTTTGTACACGAGGTCTGTCTTGTCCACATAAACTCAGCCCCGTTTTCGTAAATCCTCAAAATCCTGAATGCCAATCGGCAAAAATCGCTCTTCCATTTTCCATTTTCCACTTTCCACTCGCACCGTTACGGCAATGTGGAGACGCACAGGGCTGGGACTACACCACGGTCCAAATCGGTGACCTTGGCACTACTGTAGACATTGCCACAGTAGTCCACGTGGTATACAACAGTTTTATCAAGAGTCTTTCCAGTACGAAGCCACCAATGCTCTCCGTAACTTGAGTATGAAGGATCTAGCTGACACTTAATGTAATTTGCCTTTGCGAAGTCCGTTGGCTTGCGCGTTCTTTCGATAACACAACTTACGATTGTTCCTTCAAGTCCTCCTCCTCCATTAGGGGCCGGAAAGCCGTAATCGGTCTTTTTAACCTCTGTGTCGCTCAGCAAAAAGATTTTATCGACTGTGTCGTATCTAGAAACCGAGTTTTTTAAGGTTGTACTCGTTATATTATTCTGAGCGGTAGCCGTAAACGCCTTCTGCAAAAAGCCTTTGTCCTGATAAGTCGTTCCCTGAGTATTATCATCGTTTTCGTACTTGCCGTTAAGATACGCCCTTATGGTTGAGTACTTGTAGAAGTTCGGACCAAACGTAAAGTTGTTAATTGTTCTGGACTCTTCCTCAAGATAAAACGGAATGTTTGCCGTAAGTATGTTCTCCGCAAGAAGAAGATGGCCGGTAGCCGTTCCGCTATCTCCGTCCACGTCATAACTGTTTGTCAGAACACGCCACTTGATTGGCTCCACCTTAAAGTATCTTGTACTGTTTTCCGAACTTTTTTTAACTTTTGTTCTATCACTATAATTGTGATTATAACCACCGGTTAATGACGCATTTTCCGTGCATTTTTCATAGAAATATCCGTCGCTTCCAAGGTACCAGCCGTTGTATACGGGAGTTGAGGAATAGCTTGATATGGCCGAAACCGTCTGAGGGAAGTCACCGAATTTATAGTAGGTTCCGCCGCTCAAAGTTCCAGCATACCCCGTAAGCTTTACAGGAGTTTCCGTAGGTCTTGCTCCACTTGCGGCAACATAATAAGTCGCATTTATGTCGGCGGACCTGGTAACGTCAAACTTACTATAACTTACAGTTACCGTCTTTCCCGTTCCGCAGATTACTGATGAAGAAAAATTGTTACTCCACTCACTTGCTCCAAGATCCCACGCTTTTTTGTTTGTTAGGGAAGCCTTAACCGTAAGTCCTGAACCGCTAAAGCTGTCGCCTTGGAAATACACTGTCTTTTGCGGTGTTCCGCTTACGGCTATGCTCAAATCGGAAGTTTTTGAACTAGAGTCCAAGACCTTCGTGTAACCGGCATAATCAGTAATTGAAATCTGAAAACTATAGCTTGTATTGAGTGCAAGAGAACCGTATTCTTTGGAATTAGTCGATATAGTGTCCCAACTTGACCATGAGTCCCCGTTCTTCTTGTAGCGAATTTTTGCGCTTTTCAAATCAGCAGGCGGAGTCCAGTCCAGTTTAAGCTTTATGCCGCTTTTATCGGAACTGTCAGTAACGGTCGGTGTCGCCATAGTTATTCCGGTATCCTTTGCCACATAGAATCCCTTGGTGCTGTTATCTTTCTCCGCATCTGCAGGATAATAAAAATGGTTGTTGCTTCTGTCGCTAAAATCAAACCAGATTCGGTAAACACCGTCTATTGGCAGGTCAAGATCAAGGTTGCCTTTGAAAACTGCATCCTGTGAGGTTGTGGCAGTGTAGTCAAAGTTAAGGCTTCCTTTTGCACTTCCGGCAGTAGTATAATCGGCTTCCTTCACTCTCTGGTATCTTATTGTAAACGTAGAGTTTGGTCCCGAACCGCCTGCAACATCCTGAAGCTCCATGTCGCAGTACAAGCTCGTCTTTTTGTTTTTAATCTTCAGGAACTTGAGGTTGCTTATTGCCGGCTGTGAACTTGCAGTACTTAATGAAGCGGCCGTTTCTGCATTTTCCAGCTTGACCACAAACAGCTCTTTTCCATCCCTTTTCTGGAAAACAAGTGCATCCTTATCGCCGTGATTCGTAATCTGGTACATCCATTTTTTGCTGCCGTGTAAAGTAACGGGTCTTGTCGTCTGCCCGTCAATCGGTTCGCTGTAGAAGAAGCCCTTTTCTATCGTAACCAAAACCTGAGTGTAATCATCAAGGATACGACCTGAAACCTTGCTTGCGGGAATAGAAAGGGTACGGGCATTTTCAAATGCTGGGGCTTCAAATTTGTCATTCAGGTTTTCACCTGTTTTGTTGTTCGTAAGGGAAATGTTTTTAAAATAAGTCTTGCCGTCTTCCTTCTTGTGGCCGTAGTGATTTCCCAATGTGCCGGTGTCGGTAAGCTCCCCTTCATCAACTTTCGGAAGAAAATCAGAAAATGGAATTCCGGATTCATTCAGACTGACAATTTCTTCTTTCGTATAATAGATTGATTTTTCATCCATTTCGCGATCAAAAAGAACCTGAATCGTGGAATCCTTCAAGATGCCGTTATTTTGCGGTGAGTTGGAAATAATCTGCGGCCTCTCAGCAATAACCGGGCGCAGGGCAAGCTGAACGTCAGCATTTTCCGGAACGCCGATAAACGTAAAGTAAGTGTTTTTTGAATCAGCCTCATTCAGAAGAAGATACTTTCCGTCGGGAATTTCGTCTCCGGTCTTCTCGTCATAAATCTGCCAGCGGATAAATTCATAGTCTGAGTACGGAGAAAATGAAATGTTGAATGTTCTCCTTACGATAAGATTGTAGCTTCCTTTTGCCGGAGTAAATTCCCCGTCCGTACCGGTGATTTTTATGTCTGCGTTGCTGAGCTTTTCAAACTTCGGACGGATTAAAATGTCGTTCGCCTCGTTCAAAAGTTTTACGGTGATTTTGTAAACGCCGGTGGTCAGGGCCTCATCATCGTTTGTGACGGTAAACTCAACGAAGTCTCCGCGGGAAACGGAATTGTCAGAGGTAGAGACGGCCTCAAGCCCCATGAAACAGTAGTCTTCGGTGGTCACTGTAAACTGCAGGTATGTGGTGTAGCCGACCTTGCATTTTTTCTCGCCTGCAGAAAGGAATGAACCGTAGGCAGAATCGTTCTTTACGATAAGGGTGCACTCGGTGGCATTCGCATAGGCAATCTGGTTTTCAATCTCGGTTTTAAGGATTGCTCCGTTCAAAAAGTTTTCGCAGGATGTAAGGAGCCCACTCCCTAACAAAAGTATAGTAACAAAGAAAAGTCCAACTTTTTTCATAAGCGCCTCCATCTGACAACAGACCAGTACGGATGTCTTCAAGCCTAATTCAAGACAGGACAAATATAACAGAAAAAAAGCGTTTTGTCATGAAATGAAAGGCATTTCTTCCGATTTTGAGGCAAACGGAATCAACAGTTACCTTCGGTCTCAAGCCAAGAGAACAGTTTCCTGAGCTGAAAGAGGAATGAAAGCTGATCCCCCGTGATTATGGAATTCTGAGCCGCCTGGGATGCAATCTCCTGCACCTGACGAAGGTTTTCTTTCTCGGTCTCTTTTGTTGCGGAAATGATTGCGTTCTGGTTCTCTGCCATCTGGGAAAGAATCTGCTCCATGAAGCGGGTGTTTTCCTGAGTGTCGCCCTGTATTTTCGTAAGCTTTTCGTTCGAATCCCTGGCAGTATTCATCAGTGCGTCCATAAAGGTGTCGTTGCTTCTGTTTTCGGAAACGACGCTCTCCACGTCATTCTGCAAATCCTTCACCTTGGAGTCAATGTCGCTCGAAAGTGCCTTTGTCTGCTCCGAAAGATGCTTGACCTCGTTCGCAATGATTCTGAATCCCTTTCCAGCTCCACCTGCACGTGCCGCCTCGATGGATGCGTTGAACGAAAGCAGGTTCGTCTGCTCGGAAACTTCCTGTATGTCCCGTATGAACGACTTGATTTCCTTGATTCTTCTGTTCAGGTCGCCGACTTTTTTATCCAGCATTTCTCGACCCTTCTGGGCTTCCGTAAACTTCCGGTTCATGCCCTGGAATTCATTGCAGATTGACTGAAGCGCCTGAGCATTGCTCTGAGATGTGCGTATCATTATGTCCGCTTCCTCCTGGGTCTGCTTTCTGGATTCAGCATATTTTTCAAGGGCTCCATCCTGCCTGCTGTAGATTCCGTCCTCCGAAGTGAGTCGCCCGATATAGTCCTTCAAAAATCCGCTTATGTTGTTTGCTGAATTCGAAACGTTCAGAAGGAATTCAATCATCTCTTTTCCTGTGCGGATTACGTCTTCGCGCGTGTATGTCTGATTCATGGCTTACTCTCCAATAACAAGGGCTACAAGGGTCTGATTTGAATTGATGTGTCCGAACTGCTCTCCGTAAGTGGAAAATCCGCTGTATACGGAAAGATATTTTTTCCATAGTCCGTTTATCGATTCCTGCAGTCCGTCTTTCTGGAATCCGACAGTGCGCAGAATGCAGTTGAAAAGGATGATGCATCCGGGTCTCGGAATGTCCTGAAGAATCTTTTTGCAGGTCTCTTCCGTGATTGCCTTTGCATCCATCGGCTCAAGGATTTCCTGTGTTGAGTTCTGGAGTACGCGCGCATACATGAGAAGCCTGCCCTGAGAGTCAAAATTCACAAGGGATGCTATGAAAACCTCGTCACCGAATACGCGTCCGAACGGATGATCGAGAATTGCGTCGTTCGTTGCACTTTCGCTTATCCCCAGAACCTCCGCATAACGTTTGAGCGGGTTCTTTTTGTCGATTGTCGAAATGAGATGTTTTTCTGCGTCAACATCCGTAAGCACGACGCTTTTTCCGGAACGTTGAAAAATGTTTTCCTTATAAATCCTGAACTTTCTGTTTGTGCGAACGAAAAGGATTACTGCACCATGGCTTGAGCACTCCCCGTTGCAGCTTACGTGGGTCTCCTTGAATTTCAGGTCGTCGCCGGCAGAACCTCCCGCCACCATGAAATCGGGATCCTTTACCAGGGAATAGAAAAGCGACAGGACGCCTTCCTCGGCAGTAAGGAGTCCGCAGATCAGGGAGATTGCAAAAGCGTTTTTCGAGCATGATTTTGAAGACAGCTGTATCCCGATGCTTGATGCCGCCTGCTCGATTCTTTTCGAATGGATTGCCGGAAACTGGTCCACGTCATCAATCAGCACGCCCTTGAACGATGTGCTTCCCGGATCCGAAATGGCATTCAGGACAATCGAATGGCTTGAAAATCCTTCCGGAGTAATTTCACCGGATGAACTTGAGCCGACCACTTCGGCCCTTGGAAATTTAGAGTGCAAGAGTTCCGAAACTTTCTTAAAATCAAAATCCGTACCGGCAAAAAAAATGATTGCACCGTATTCAGATGGATTTTTTCTGAGTTTAGAACAAAGATCATTTACGGCATCTTCGGCACCGATGCGTTTGGTCTGGACGACTTCCTGTGTCATGACAGCTCCCTCCTGTTACAGTTTTTTTTATTACTACAATTATCGTATATTTAACGTTATATTTCCATCTTAAACATTGATTTACGGATTAAACAAAGTAAAAAAAAGTTGCGGAGCGGCAAATTGATAAACGAAGATTGGAAGTCGCTTATTTTAATCTGAAATATTTTCACATTGTCGTAAGCATGGCTTGCTCATTTTTCATTTCAATTCAGTTTTAATAGTCTCAAAGACCTTTTTCTTCGATGGTTCTGGCAAAGTCCCCATCCGCATCCTGTCCAGAAAGAAATTTGAAAAAGTTTTTCTCCTCGTCATTTTCCATTTTAGCATAGTCCGATGCATTGAAAAAGACCTTGTATGCTCCATCGTTAAGCTTTATTTTGTCGTCGTCTCGACAACTGTTTTCAAAAAAGTATACCGGGTGATTACCATCAAACGGATCAAAAAGACAAAGGAAAATCACGTAGGACTCCTTCAACTGGATGTATTTTTCGCCATGAGAAAGGTTGTCCATGTATACATCGAATCTTACTCCTTTTGAACTGACGCTCTCCTGCATCGTCCATTCGGATTTTGGGGGCGAGAGTTTTTCAATCTTGATGTGAAGAAGTATTTCCAAAAGCCTCTGGCAAATTTCGGGATTATCTTCCATTAATATAACGAATGGTTTTGAATCATCTAAAAGAGATGTATCAATTTGCTGTACTTTCTCCAATATGCATACATCCCCAAGT
>CACYBG010000087.1 GCA_902772605.1 uncultured Spirochaetaceae bacterium | reverse complement strand
GCGGAAAGATAGTATGGAAGACAGTAGCCCCAGAATCGGCGGCTGTAGATTTCGTTAAGATAGTCGTCCATGATTTCGAGCATCGGCTCTATGTGGTAGCTTGTCCCGTAGTTTTCGTTCATGTGGTCGGCAAAAAGCTCAAGGTTCAGGTTTCCCGCACCCCGCCCCATTCCGAACACGCAGGCATCTATGCAGATTTCACGGTTCAGGTTCATCTCCACCATCGTCACCGCATTTCCAAAGGCCTGCTGCAGATTGTTGTGTGCGTGATAACCGAGCGTTATGTTTTTGTCCATGTTGTTGTCGGCAAGATATACAAGGCGCAGAAACTGCTTCCGCTTGATGGTACCGAAAGTGTCCACAATCGACATGGCGTAGGGCTGGAGTGCGTTGAACTTCTGTATGGTCTCCACGAACTCTATGTCCGAATAGGAATCGGTACCGACGAACTGGACGAAGAGCATGTAGCCCTTTTCCTTGATTCCGCGGCAATAGTCGTAGGCAAAATCGATTTTATCTTTTTTAAAAATCACGCGGATTCCGTCAACCGAACTTCCGTCATAATCGGGGATTGAATCAAGGGACGGGGGACACTTGCAGTCAATCATCCCAAGGTAAACGAGAGCCGGGGATTTCGGTGAAATGAACGGAGCGATGCTCTGAACGGACGGAAAAACTGTCCTGTCAGGATTCGGTGCCTCGTCCTTTATGAATCCGATTTCAAAAAATTCCACGCCGGTCTCAGCAATCTTTTCGGCAGTCCCCCTTATGGCTTTCTGTCCGAAATTCCAGTCGTTCAGATATCCGCCGTCCCTGAGCGTGCAGTCCAACAGTTTTACACTTTTCATATCCATATCCCCGAAAAACAAAATGCTTACCCAAAGCAGATTATAGCACAAAAAAAGCCCCGCCACAACAAGAAGTGACGGAGCGTGAAAAACTACATTTGGTCTAATGTCGATGTACGATCAGTCTTCGGTGTCGTAATCCATGACATAGTAATACATGTCGGTGACCTTGGACTTGTTCACGTTTGCAAGGAGTACCCAGCCGAAGAAATCGTCGTCAAATTCCTCATCATCCTCAAAATCAGGGGTGACTATGCAGACGAAAACGCCGTTCTTGGCCTTCAGCTGAGCAAGTTCTGCAGATGCGAATTCAAAAACCTCTTCATCGATGTCTTCGAAATCGTCTTCGCTCATCACGTCATAATCGACATCGCTGTAACCGCGCTCGGTCATTGCGTCATCGATGTACTCAACGAATTCTTCACCGTCGTCGCCCCAAATCTGGTTGAACTGCTTTGAGGACAGGGTTCCAAGCTCGTTGATCTGGAAGATATCAATGTCTTCTTCGCTGAAGTCATAGGCGAAAGCTGACACGGAACCGATTACCAAAGCTGCAGCAAGTGCAAGAAATTTTTTCATGGCATTACACCTTCCTTAAAAAAAAATTTGTTAAATTTAATTCCGTTATAAATCCTTTTCTTCAATATGTCACCCCCCAAACGGGTAGTTTTTGATTTTTTTTCAGAATTTCCATTCAGTTTGCATCGGCTGCAAAAACATACGAATAAGTCTTCACGTCCTTCCTGGAATTTACATGGGCGAACATGACGCAGCCGTACAGAATGCCGTCCTGATCGAAGTCAATCAGGGCAATGGAAAGGTATACGCTGCCGGATCTTGCCTTGGCAGGGATGTTTGACAGTACGAAATTACGGATGTGGACGTAATCCCTGTCGCTTGAGGAACTCCTCTCATCAACCCTGTCGATGTCCGTAACTGGAATCGGAACTCCGTTTTCCTCCAGTGCCTGAGCAACGATGGACGCAACGTCATCCAGGGCGTCGTGACTGCGCATGTCGGCGTCAAAATCTGCACGGGACACTCCCTCGGTAAACAGAACTGGAGATGAAATGTCCCCGTCATCCAAAGCAAAGGCAGATGTCGATACCGCAAGCAGGACTGCAAGGGCTGCAAAAAGTTTCTTCATCATGATTCCTCCCAATAAACACAAAACAATCTAACTGTAAAAAGGAAACATCCGTAAGGCAAAAATTTCAGGACAAAGTATGCCATGATTTGCATCCGTCAACATGGCCCGCACGGATTTCCTGATGCACCCTAACGGCCGGAAAGTGTCGCCTTCCATCTTGCAACGGACTGAAGTGCCTGCATCGGAGTCGTTGAGTCAAGGTTCATCGAAAGGATTTCTTCCAGTATCATCTCCTCGTCGCTGAACAGTGCTCCGGTCCAGGATTCTGCAGGATTGGCAGAAGGCTTCTTTTCTTCCCGGGGCTTTTCCTCGGGAATCGGGGATGCCGGTATGGAGTCCTTTTTCATTGCATCCCCCTGTATGCGGTCCAAAATCACCTTTGCACGGTCTATTACGGGCTGAGGTACGCCGGCAAGGGACGCAACGTGGATTCCGTAGCTGTTTTCAGCCGCCCCGTGAACGACCTTCCTGAGGAAAGAGATTCCCCCGCCACTTTCATCCACCGCCATGCACAGCTTCACAAGCTTCGGATGCTCCATCCTCGTAAGTTCATGATAGTGGGTTGCAAAAAGGGTCTTCGCCTTTATCCTGTCCAGGAGGTATTCGCTTACCGCCCATGCTATCGAAAGTCCGTCTTCAGTGCTCGTTCCGCGTCCGACTTCATCCATTATGACAAGGGATTTTTCGGTGGCAGACCTGAGTATGTGAGCCGTCTCAGTCATCTCCACAAGGAAGGTGGATTCTCCGCGTGCAAGATTGTCGCTGGCACCCACGCGGCAGAATATCCTGTCAACGATTCCAAGCCTTGCGGATGAACAGGGAACGAAGCTTCCGGTCTGGGCAAGCAGTACAATGAGTGCGTTCTGCCTGAGGAAAGTGCTTTTTCCTGCCATGTTCGGTCCGGTAATCAGGGCAAAGAACTCGGAATCGGAGTCGTTGCACGCAAGGTTCAGGTCGTTGGGCACGAATTCGCCCGTCGGAAGGTGACTTTCTACGACCGGATGCCTTCCGTCCCTTATCTCCATGACCTGAGAGTCCGTAAATTCCGGCCTAACCCAGGAATGTATGATTGCAGCCTGTGCAAATGAAGACGTAACGTCGGCATAGGCAATCTCACCGGACAGTTCCTGCAGGTATGGAACGTATTCCCTGAGTTTGGACCTGACCTCGATGAAAAGGTCCCTCTCAAGTTCAAGTATCCTTGCATCCGACTCGTTCAGGCTCTGTTCAAGTTCACGCAGTCGTGCGGTCGTATAGCGGTCGGCATTTACAAGGGCCTTCCTGAGTATGAAGTGTTCCGGCACCATGTCGGCCTTTCCCCTGGTCACTTCAAGGAAGTACCCCATGTTGCCGCTGTTCCTTATCCTTAGGTTCTGAATTCCGGTGGCAGACTTCTCCTCCTCAAGGTATTCTTCAAGTATGCCGTTGAAATTCTTCTGCACGTTCTTCCAGCGGTCCAGCTCCTCAGACCAGCCGTCCCTGATTATGCCTCCGTCGGTCAGCGATGTGGACGGATCGTCGATTATGGAGCTTCTTATCATGTCGATAATCTGCATTGCCGGTTCCGAGCTGCATGACGAAAAATTCAGGGGACCGAGTATGCCCTGGGCCTTGATCCAAAGTTCCAGGGAAAGCCTGAGCGCCTGAAGGTCCTTTGCATGAGCCCTTTCCATTGCAATGCGTCCGGCAAGGCGTTCAATGTCCAGTATTCCGTTGAGCATTTCCCTTACCCTGTGAAGGAGCGTCCTGTCGCCGTAAAAAACCTGTACGTGATCCTGCCTTTCCAGAATCTCTTTGCGGGATGCAAGCGGGAACATGAGCCATTCACGCAGGAGCCTGCTGCCCATCGCCGTCCTGGTATGGTTGACGCATTCAAGCAGCGTAAAGTGACTTCCTCCGTCCCGAAGGTTACTCATGACCTCAAGGTTTTTTCTGGATGAATCGTCCATTATGAGGTACTGGCTGTCATGGTAAACCGATATGCCCTTTACGTGAGGAGAAACAGTGTTCGTGGTCTTTTCAAGGTAATCGAGCAGAAAGCCCGCGGGTGGAATTTCAGGAGAATCCTCTTCAAGCGAGAAGGACTTCAGGTTCACGGTACCGAACTGCTTCAAAAGCCTCCTGTATGAAAGTTCCGCATTGAAATTCCAATCTGGATAATATGAGACGGCGATTCCCGGATTCGACTCCAGTATCTGCCTGACAACGGGATTATCCTTCATCGAATCGGGAAGTATCAGTTCCTTGGGGCTGCATCGTCCTATTTCCTTCGGAAGGTTTTCGGAAAGCCTGTCCGACGGAAATGAAGTAGCCCTGAATTCTCCGGTCGTAACGTCTATGTATGAAAATCCGCACTGACTGCGACAGGTATAAACCGATGCAAGATAGCTGCTTACGCCTCCGTCAAGATATTCGCTTTCGACTGCGGTTCCCGGGGTAATGACTTCAATAACCTTGCGTTCGGTAAGCCCCTTTCCATGTGCAATCTCGCCGACCTGTTCCGCTATTGCAATCTTCTTTCCGAGCCTGAGCAGCCTGGCAATGTAAACCTTGGATGCATGGTAAGGTATGCCGCACATCTTCCTGTCGCCCCTGTGGGTCAGCGTAAGGTTCAGAAGCCGCGAAACCTCCTCCGCCTCGTCATCGAACATTTCATAAAAATCACCGAGTCTGAAAAAAAGTATCTCGTTGGGATACTGAGCCTTTATTCCCCTGTACTGCAAAAAAAGAGGTGTATCTTCCGCCATCGTGCACAAACCTTCAATCTGTCGTCTTCCAGATTATAGGCAATCCCTAAGAATTCACTTTAAATGACCTTTTAGAGATTGCCTATAGCAAAAAAAAGGTTTCTGGGTATGCCTTCTGAAAACAAAAGGTCCGCAGAAACCTGCTTAATCGGATGCCTTAGATGCACCCGATCTTCTATTTAACACTGATTTTCCGTATTCGGATTATCCAGCGTCCATTCAGGAACTAAAGCCTGAGGCCGAGTTCCCTGATAACTTCGTTGGTCAAATCGACTGATGGACTGTACCAGAGGATTGCATTTGCCTGCTGAAGGCTCATGACCATGCTGTATCCACCCTTCTGAGCAACGGTCTGAATCGTCGAATAGAGCTTCTTGTAGAATGCATCGTTATTCTGAAGGCTCTTCTTGAGGTTCTCAAGTTCGTCGTTCTTTGTCTGGGTATACTCGGTCAGATAGGCCGTCTTGTCGCTGATCTGCTTTGCAAGCGCCTGAGAATTCGCCTTGTCGCCCTTACGGTCGAATTCCAGCTTCCTGTTGTGGAGGTTCTGGATTTCCCTCGTTACGTTATCGATTTCCGTCTGGAATTCCTGTCTTTTTCTTTCGTAGTTGCGGACGGCTGTGGAATTCTTGTAGTAAGCCTGATATACGCGGGCCGTATCGACGACTGCAAATTTCGTAATCTGCTGCTGTGCGAAAACTTCAGAGCAGAATCCAGTCATGGCAAGTGCAAGAATCAATGCCATTTTCTTGATGATCTTTCTCATGTCATACTCCTAATCTCTTTCAAAAGGCCATGAAACCTTTTTTCCTGGAAATCCAGGGAACCTCCGATTAATACGGGAAGCATTAATCAAAGTCCCCCAGGCAGCATCCGAACAGCCATTGGATGGACATCCCGGAAAACTGCCGTCGGCTTAGAAGTCCGATAAACGCAGACCTTAAACCGTTTGTTTTCAAAGTTAAGCCCGCAGTTCAGGCCGGCACAAAGGCTCAGACGAAACCCACGGAGCTTACATATTACCGATAATCCGAGTCCCGAATCAAGGGCCGGAACCGGAATTTTCCGAATCATTTGTTGGCGATGTTGAATGAAAGGACCACATCCCAACTCTTAAACCAGTCGGTTACGCTGCCGTACTTATCCTTGAACACTACTCCATCCCTTGAAAGCTG
Organism: uncultured Spirochaetaceae bacterium; assembly: GCA_902772605.1. Lineage (GTDB taxonomy): Bacteria > Spirochaetota > Spirochaetia > Treponematales > Treponemataceae > Treponema_D. The sequence continues at coordinate 1,218 of CACYBG010000087.1, read as the reverse complement.
GAACTTGCTTACGAACAGGAGCCTCAGAGGGAACTGCTGTATGCAGAAGCGCAGGCTTGGACCGTAGCTGAAGTACCAGTCGTTGAAGTTTCCGAAATCCGTGAATACCTGTGAAGGATCATCCTTTATCATAGAAGCGTCGAAGAATGCATCCAATGCAAGGATTCCAGGAACCACCGGCCATCTGAGCTCTATGGTATTGTTCCAAAGTGCGCGTCCACGTCCTTCGTCGTAATTATAGATTGACCAGCCTCGTCCGTTGAAAAGTCCGTCTATGTAAAGCTGATTGGACTGCTTTATCGTAGAGTCAGCAACCGGGAACTGGAACGAAAGCCCTGAGTAAAGCATGAGGTTCAGCTGGAAAGCCCAATTTTCGGACACGGGAACGTTTGCAAGCTGGAAATACTTCTCGAATTTTGTATCGGTCCTGAGGAAGAATTCCGATTCACCCCAATCCTTGGCAAACGGGAAGATTCCCTTGGGCAAAAGTCCGTACCATGTCAGTCGCTGGCTCAGGAACCATCCCGTCGAAGGATCGTAGCTGTTGTTCCTTCCGTCCATCGAGAAAGAAAGGAAGAGTGAGTTTCTGGGCTCCCAGTTGTTGCTGAAATCGCTGACATCGGCATCGTAAGGCGTATAGAGCGAAGTGTCGTAGATGTTGTTTATGAGGCTTCCGGAAATTCCTCCCGCCAGGGTAAGAATTGCAAAATCCGGAGTCCAACGGCGTCCTATGGAGTCGCTGAGGTTGAACTCATGCTGCTGATATTCCATGTAGTATCCGGATGAATCCACGTTTCCGTCGGGAAGTACGAAAAGCCTTGATGCAGTCTGATTTGAATGGGAATAGCTCAATGAAAGCGAATTGCTTATCGGCTGTCCGAACATCCAGTTTTCGCCGTATCCCAAAGAAAGCGACTGGGCGTCGGTTGAAAGCTGAAGTCCTGCAGAAATGGACTTTCCGGTTCCGAACAGGTTTGAATCCTGAATCTTTGCAAAAAGCGATACCGGGAACTGATCCGGATCTGCAACGCCGCTGAAGGTAACGCCGAAATCAAGGGTGGTCGTACTCTGCTCGCTTACGTCGATGATGACGTCCAGCAGGTTTTCTTCTGAGCCAGGAACGACTTCAGGATATACCTGTGAGAAATACTGGGTGTTGTAAAGGTTCCTTATGCCGTTGTAGATTTTCGTGTTCGAGAATATGTCTCCGCTCTCAAG
>CACYBG010000086.1 GCA_902772605.1 uncultured Spirochaetaceae bacterium | reverse complement strand
TGCCGTGCAGATTGGAAGCGCAGTTTTTGCAAATCCGAATGTTGCCCGGGACGTGTGCGACGGACTGAAATCCTTTATGAAGCGGAAAGGCTACAATAATATAGAAGATTTCAGGGGAATCGCTCAGGTTTAATCGAAAGCTGATGTGCCGACCATCATTTTTGCTTTTTCCTGAAACATCACTTGTTTATAATGACAAAATTTAATAAAATGTCATTTATGAATAAGTATGTTTCATTATGTGCAGTCGGTGCAGAAAGGATTCTCGGAAACGAAATCAAGCAGCTCGGATATAAACTTGCCGGAAATGCTCCTGGACGCGTTTTTTTTACCGGTGATGAAGATGCCTTGTATAGGACAAACCTTTGCCTAAGGACCAGCGACCGCGTTTACATCGTCATGGCTGAATATTCCGCCTCCAATTTTGACGACCTGTTTGACGGTTGCTACGATGCCGATTGGCAGGATTATTTTTACAAGGATACCCGGATTGTCGTCGATAAGGTCAGAATCTACAAGAGCAGGCTCAACAGCGAACATACCGTTCAATCAATGATTCAGAAAGCCGTCTATAAAAAGCTTGGTGACGTCTGGCACATGACGAATCTGCCGGAGACTGGAGAACGTTCCGACATCCGCGTGTATATTGATGAAAACAAGGTTATGGTCCTGCTTGATACCAGTGGAGAAGCCCTTCACAAGCGCGGATACAGGACTGACGGTGGAATCGCCCCTCTCCGTGAATCTACGGCTGCCGTTTTGCTTCAGGAAATGCTCTGGAGACGTAAGATTCCGTTGCATGACCCGTTTTGCGGAAGCGGAACCATAGTTACCGAGGCAACCCTCTATGCACATAACGTTGCACCCGGATTGGGCAGGCACTTTGCATTTGAAAACCTTGCGATATTCAATCAGCAGAGGTTTGTGGAAATCAAAAAACAGGAAGCTTCAAAAATCCGTACCGATGTGGAATGCAGGATAACCGGAAGCGACATTGATCCTGCTGCTGTATCCAGGGCCAAACTGAATGCCGAACATGCGTGCGTAACTGCCGGTCGTGCACTTCAGATGATTGGAAGCGATGCAAAAATCCCGCGTCCTGATTTCATTGTAAGCGATTTTGCCGACTTGAAGGCTCCCTATGACGAAGGAATGCTGATTACAAATCCTCCGTACGGTGAAAGGATTGGAGATTTGGCTCAGGCAGAAGAAATCTACCGCAGGATGGCGACTCTTTTTGATGATTTTCCGTCCTGGCATATCGGCGTGATTACGAATCAGAAGAAATTTCAGGAATGCATAGGAAAGTATGCCGATTTGCTTAAGTCGATAAAGGCCGGAAGTCTGGATACGACATTGTACATCTACAACGGAAAGAACGGTTCGCAGAAAACGAACGCTAAAAATTCCGAAAGATAAGGGCTGGCTGATTTTTATGGCAATCATTGTTGAACACGAAAAACGTAAGCATGAAATCCTTGGAAAATCGCTCGATCTTTTCATTGAAGAAGGATATGAAAATGTGACCTTCCAGAAAATTGCCGACCGTTGCGGAATCACCAGGACGACGCTTTACATCTATTTCAAAAACAAGCAGGAGATTTTCGTTTCCAGCATCAAGGAACTGACGGATAAGCTTGAAGCTCAGCTCAAGGAGATAATTTTCAAGCCGAATCTTTCTGCATCGGACTGTCTGAAGAAATTCGTATGCCACATTCTGGACCAGTGCGAAAATTTCAAGAAGTTTTTCAAGGTTCTTCTGGTATATCTGATTCAGATTCAAAAAACCGGCGTTGATGCGGGAAAAAGGGTTGACAGGCGGGTTCTGAGGCTCAGGCACATGCTGAACATAATCATAATCAGCGGTAAGGAAACCGGTGAATTCATGGACGTCCCGATAAAGCAGACCACCGACATTCTGTATACCCTTTTGGAAAGCGGAGTGTTCAGGCTTGCCGTTGAGGGGCGTAAGGATATCGATGATACGAGGCGCATGGTAAACCTGATGGTCGATTCCATCTGCGTGAAGAAAGATTGAGTCTTTTGTCCGGATGTCCCATGTTTTGAGTCCTTTAAAACTTTCTTTTCTCTACTATTGAATAATGCAAAAAATTTCATTATTCTTTACTTATGATTATTCCAATTGCGCTCAGTTTTATTCCATTATTGGCCGTATACCTATGTTTTGCGCTTTTGGTTAAGGATTTCAAAAAACTGATAGGCATTCTATCCTGTCTGTTGGGGCTGCTTGCATTTATTCCCATAATGGGGATAGATCTCATAAAGGACAGGATTGTTGATGGTTCACAATTTTCTCAGCTTGTAAAATTCTTAGGATTGGCACTGGTGGAAGAAGGCGTGAAAATGGTTCTGCTGTTTTTTCTGCCGTCAAAAAAAACTGTTCAGGGGGCTTTTTTTTCATATTCAGTATTGAGCGGATTGACGCTTGGTTGTTTTGAAACCTTGCTTTACATATCCATAATACATGCAAGGCTTCGGTGGCCGGCGATACTGGTCCATGCAATCTGCGCGGGGCTGTCGGGAATATTTGTTTATTCTGTTAAGAAAAAAAATGTCCTTATTACGCCCTTTATATTTGCAGTTTTGTTTCATGGGGTGTATAATTATTTAGCAGATTTTCTGGATTTCAGAAATTATTTTGCATATGTGGTCATTTTGATAGCATTGGTTGAGTGCAAACTTCGTTATGAAGTTTTGAAGGCCGACTTAGCTGAAAAAGTGACTGCAAATAATGTTAAGGTAAATAAATTTTCAAAAGGAGATTCTAAAAATATGGGTTTCAAAGATTTATTGGGCAAACTGTTTGGAAAGAAGGATGTGGACACAGATACGCCTGAGCAGACCGTTTTTGGCGCAGGTTCTTCTGATGAAACCATCAGTGCATCAGATTTTGACGGCAATAAGACCGAAGAGGCTACTGTCGTTTCTGAACCAAAGGAAGAAGAAATCAGTTCTTCAATTGTTGCTGCACCTGTTCCTGAAGTAAAGGAAGAAAAGGCTTCTGGAATTGGATTCCATGATTATCCTCCGATTGATAAGCTGTTCAACGAAGAGGATGTTCCGGAGCCGATTAAGGCTGAACCAAAAGTTGAAGAAACGCCGGTAAAGATTGAAGAGCCTGTCATAAAGAGGACAAGAACAAGACTTTCAGAAGACAGTGCTGAAAATAAAACGGTAAAGGATAACGAAACCGTAGCTTCTGAAAAGAAAACCTCTACACGTGGACGCAAACCGTCTGCTGCAAAGACTGAAGATGCGGAAAAGAAGCCAGCAACCCGTGGACGTAAGCCAGCCGCAGCAAAGACTGAAGATGCAGAAAAGAAGCCTGCAACACGCGGACGCAAACCGGCTGCTGCAAAGACTGAAGATGCGGAAAAGAAG
>CACYBG010000085.1 GCA_902772605.1 uncultured Spirochaetaceae bacterium | reverse complement strand
GTTTACGACCCGAACGGAAACGACGGACTAAAAAAAATCCAGAGCGTTCCACCCTGCGATTCAAGGTGCTCGATAATCCTCCCTGACATGCTGGGACTAGAAATACTGTACAGGGACAGCGACATCGTAGTAATCAACAAGGAAAGCGGACTTCTTTCGATTCCGGGAAAAACAGAAAAGGACTGCGTTACATCCAGACTGAAAAGGCTTTTTCCGGGGTGCATCGAACAGCCGGCAGTTCACAGGCTGGACATGGAGACAAGCGGAATCATGGTGCTTGCATTGAACAGGGAATCCCACAGGAAACTGAGCATGCAGTTTCAGGACGGAGAAACTCGGAAGGAATACGAGGCCCTTCTTGACGGCATACTTCCGAAACTTGGCATACCGGATGAAGGCTGCATGGAACTTTACTTCCGGGTCGACATCGATAACCGTCCCCATCAGATCTGGGATGAAACGTACGGAAAAAAAGCCGTAACCCAATGGAAGGTGATGGACGTGGAATCCTACTCCGCACCCGACGGAAACAGGCGTTTCGTCACCAGGATAAAATTCCTCCCCCATACGGGAAGAACACACCAGCTCAGACTTGCAGCTGCGGACAGCCATGGATTTTCAGTCCCGATAATAGGAGACACGCTTTACGGAAAATGCATCGAAGGAGAAAGGCTCATGCTTCATGCCACGAAACTTTTTTTCCGCCATCCGTCGACCGGAGAAGAAATGACCTTTACATCCAAGGCTCCGTTTTAAGGCTTAAATCATCAAAAGCGCAACCTCTGTAATCCGCACCAGGCATCCCGTTAACGCGCCGACGGGATTTTGAAACGTTGAAAATTTCCCGTAGATTTTCTATAATTCATCCATGAGGAAGTTTCCGGCGTTTTGTTTTCTGTCCCTATTTTTTTCATGTCTCACGGTATCTGCAAGAAAACCGGAACCGCTCATGTACCCGAACCTTTCTTCAGACGCAATCGACGATAAGCGCATAGACTTTGCGATTGGGGAATACCTTGATTCGCTTCCCGAAGTGCAGAAAATATCCCAGATTTTCCTGATCAATGTCGGCGGAAATTCCCGCTACGAGCCGAACGAAGATTCCAGTGAAATCGATGCCTTCACCGGTACATCGAACGAGCCTCTTGTTCCGGGCGGATTCATACTTTTCGGATACAACATACCGGGAACTCCTGAAGAAACCGTAGATTTCCTTTCCTCTATAGCCCGATGGTGCGAAGACAACAGCATAAGCAGACCCTATATAGCGGTCGATCAGGAGGGAGGTTACGTCGCAAGGCTAAGGAAACTGAACAGCACCCTTCCTTCAAGCGAAAACGTATCGCAGAAACTTTCGGTCGCAGAGGCATATGAACTTTATTCACTGCAGGCCAGACAGATGCGCGCGCTTGGATTCGACATGAACCTTGCCCCGGTAAGCGAAACCGTTGACGACGGAAACAGGGATTTTCTGGACACCCGTTCATACGGAAACACGGTACAGGCCATATCATACAGCATAGCATGCGTAAGTGCATATCAGAAAAACGGTGTCGGAGCCGTACTGAAACATTTTCCGGGAAATACAAACACGGACCCGCATTCGGGACTTCCTGAAATAGGGCTTTCAAAGTCGGAGCTGGAAGACAGAATCATAAGGCCGTTCTTCTTCACGTTGAGTTCTTCTCCTTCAGCCGTATTGATGTCTCACGCAAGGACTTCAGCCGTAGATCCGGAAAATCCTGCAAGCCTCAGCAGCGTCTGGGTCGGGGAAAAACTCAAGGGGGAACTTTCCTACCGCGGACTGATATTGAGCGACGACATTTTCATGGGTGCACTTTCAAAAAACGGATTTCCTGCGGACAAGGCTGCAATAAATGCAATCAACGCGGGGGTCCACGTCATAATGTTAAGCGACAAAAAATTCGGAGCCGTAGCCGGAACGCTTCTAGAACATGCAACGGAAGACGAAAATTTCAGGGGCAAACTCAGGGAAGCGGAAAAGAAAGTACTG
>CACYBG010000084.1 GCA_902772605.1 uncultured Spirochaetaceae bacterium | reverse complement strand
GATTTTCAGTAACGCTTTCACCGCTCTTGTCTTCTTCGGGTATTCCCTCTTCTTCAACGGGAGTCTCTTCGACAGGTTCGTTTCCATCGACTGATTCACCTTCGACGTCTTCACAGGGAGTCCTGTTTTCGTCAACAGGCGTTTCATCTTCGACAGGCGGATTTTCTGTAACGCTTTCACCGACCTTGTCTTCTTCGGGTATTCCCTCTTCTTCAACGGACGGCTCTTCTACGGGTTCGTTTCCATCGACCGATTCACCCTCACTGTCTTCGCCCGGAATCCTGTTTTCGTCAACAGGTGTTTCAGGTTCCTTCGGCTCCATGGACCGTACGTTTTCACCGCCCATATCGCCTTCGACAGTCCTTTCGCCATCATCGGTCAAAGGAGTTTCCTCAGGATTTTCCTTCGTTACGTCTTCTACGGGAGGATTTTCGACCGGGATATTTTCTTCCGGCTCCACATCTTCTACGTCTTCTCCGTCTACGTCGGATGAAACGGGTTTTTCCTCCACTTCAGATGCGTTTTCATTTTCTGGTTCGGCATTTTCTTCAACCGGAGTCTCGTCAACAGGAGTTTCATCGACCGGGGTCTCATCGACGGCATCGGTTCCCGCATTTTCTTCCGGCTCTACATCTTCTACGTTTTCTCCGTCAACGTCGGATGAAACAGGCTTTTCAGCCTCTTCAGATGCGCCTTCATTTTCCGGTTCAGCATTTTCTTCAACCGGGGTTTCATCAACCGGAGTCTCGTCTACGCTTTCAGGCTCGGCATTTTCTTCGGTCGGATCATGGTTTTCGACATCCTCACCGTCAGAATCGCTTGCAGGATCCCTTGATTCATCAACAGGCTCCTCCGGTCCTATCATTTCACCTTCTTCATCGTCCTCATCAAGGATTTCCGCACCTTCATCGGCTCCGTCTTCGGATCCCCTTGCAGGAGGCTCATCAAGGCCGTTCACTCCGTCATCATCTTTCTGAGCTTCAACGACTTCAGGCACTTCATCTTCTGCAGGCGGCTCAACGGATTCTACTTCCTCGCTTCCATTTTCATCATCTTTTTCAGACGGAACATCTTCTTCCGTTTTTGAGTCAGACGGATTTTCAACTGAGGCACTTTCATTTTCTTTCGCAGGCTCCGGCTCTTCGGAATCAATAACCGGCTCATCCGGATTGAGTTCATCCTCCGAAACGGTTTCCTCCGGTACATAATCGTCGTTCAGATCGTCCACAAGGATTCCGTCGTCTATCTTTTCTTCGGGAACGGGTTCCTCTTCTTCTTCCATCAAATCGGGGACTTTTTCAAGGTCGGCGAATTCTTCGTCAGCAGGCTCTTCATCAGCCTTCACTGGATTTTCCGCTGGACGAGAGTTTTCGGCAGGACCGGAAAGCACATCTTCATCCTCAGGTTCTTCAAGTCCGATTCCGTCATCGGGATTTCCATCGACTTTTTCATCATCTTCCGTCGGAACGTCCTTTTCCTCCGGCATCTCCTCTTCGGCATCGTGATTCTCAACGCCTTCACCGGCAGAATCATCTTCCGGCTTTGATTCGGGAATTTCATCGCTTTCAGGAATTTCATCGATTTCGGGAACGACATCCTCGACAGGCTCATCAATCGGAAGACCGTCAGTTTCTTCAAGTCCATCGACAGGCTCTTCCGTTGCATCAGGAACATTTTCATCCCTCTCATTTTCCTGAGGTTCTACAGACTGCACATCCTCGGAAGCATCATCTTCCAAAGGTTTTGTTTCCGGCACATCCCCTGCATCGGTTTCTTCAGGTTCCATGTCATCATCAACGGATTCAAGTCCGTCATCCACAGGCTCGATTTCTTCGGCACCGTCGTCGACAGGAGTTTCAACGATTTCATTTTCATCGCTTTCAACAGGCGGAATCTCCTCATCTTCTTCTGCACCGTCATCCTCATCTTCGACAGGATCTTCCTGACTCTGGTTTTCGACTGCATCTTCAAGTCCTTCATCAACAGGTGCATTTTCATCGGAAGTTCCGTCGTCAAGGTTTTCTTCATCCGCATTTTCAGGACCTACATCTTCGGTTCCGCTTTCATCTTCGGGAATCATGCCGTCGTCAACTTCTTCAAGGGGCTCTTCATCGACTGATTCAAGGCCGTCGTCCGCATCTTCCTTAGGCTCTTCTTCCTCGGTCTCTTCTGCAGATTCAACGGGAACGACTGCATCAGGCTCCTTTTCATCGCCGCTTTTTTCAGGGACAGGTTCATCGTGCTTTTCATCATTAAACGGAAAGTCATCGCCAAGCCCTTCCAAATCATCAGGCTCAACGACTTCTTCAAGAGGATCTTCTTTCTTTACGGCAGGCGTTCTGTCGCTTTCTTTTCCGGAAACTGCCTGTCCTTCATCCTTGGAACGGTCATCGGCATTCGGTCCGATTGCATCTTCAATTTCTTCCAGGGGATTTTCATTTTTCCTGTCGACAACTGGAGTTTCATCCTTGGACGATGCGGATTCATCTTTTCCGTTCGAAGCGGAATCGACCGAAGTTTTTTGCCCTGAACCGCCGCTTCCGCCTGATGAAATTCCAGACTCGGCCCTTTCCAATGGGGACGGCTGTTCTACGTCGCTCTTATCCTTCACGAATCCGTCTGAATCACCCGGGGTCATGTTTCCGAAGTAGTCTGCAATGTCCGTTCCAGAACTTCCTCCGTTATAGGATGCAAGAAGTGCCGCACCCCTGGAGCTTTTGTCATAGGAACCGCTTCTTTTTGAAAGTCGCACGGCAACCGGCATTCCGGAATCAAGACCGAGCTTGGAAGCCGCTTCGCTTGAAAGGAGGATTGTATTTTCAACGCTCGAATCGAGGGATGCAAGGTTAAGCACATCGACAGTCAGACCGCTTTCAGAATTGGTCATGGAAATCGTGTCTCCGGGAAGATACCCCTTGACCTTGGCAAAAAGACCTCTCGGAAGCTGCCCCGACTCCGCAACGGACATGAAGCCGTCTACATACGAAGCCGGATCGGCAAAAACGTTTATTGCAAGAAGCACGGAAAGATGCATCAGCAGAATCAATTTCTTTATCATACAATTCTCCATTACGGCAAACTTTTTTTTCAGCTCTGTGTTATTGTTAACACTGAATGAGCATACGGTATATGCTACCCGCTTTCGGATTCCCTGTATCAGGCCGGAAAATCAAAGTCCGTCATAAATGTCTGCAGCTATTTCACAGGCAAAGCTTTCGATTCCCTTTTCGTTGTTCCGCTGTGCCGATACCTTGCCGACATCCCTTGAGCCCTCCAGTATGACCTTTGAGGATACGGTGTCGTAGACCTGCCATGAAACTGAATTTATGTTGGAAAGGAAATTGCCCTTTGGATTTCTCGATGCCCTGACGTCATAATCGACGGTAAGAACGATGAAGTAATTGCAGTGACCGAGCTTGGCCTCATAGAACGACCTGGAGAAAACCTTCATGTCACCGGCTGCACCGTCCGTCGTTTCGGTAGGTGCGTTCGTAACGATGACGCCCTTGTTGAAGAAATAGTCGAAAAGTGCGTTTTCTATTATGTATGATGAAGCCCTGACTTCGTTCTGGGATTTATCGTGCTGGATTATCTGAAATGAAATTACGGAGGCGTTTGCAAAGGCTGCCGAAAAAATCAGCACGGCCGCAAAAGTGATTATGTTCCTGAATTTCTTCATAAAAAATTTCCTCCAAAAGTCTATCCAAAAGTCGATACGGGACATTCCTGAAAAATCATTTAAAGTGACTTTCCAGAACTGCGGGAGTGCCGGACGACAGCGGAAAAACAGAGTCGAAAGGCTGATGCACTGACATGAAAGGCAGATTCCAACGGTTCCGAAAACCCTTCACCCCCTTTTTAATAATCGGCTTGTTGGAAATTCAGTTTAGTTTTTTCACTGCCCTATTTTTCACGTCAGCATACCAGGCTGTATGGTCGAACGATTGAATGCGTAAATCCTTCATTCTATGCAGAATCGTGACGATAATATAGGAAGCGTAAAACTAGGGTATCCGAAATACAAGGAGGCTTTGGCTACATTGGAAGCGAAACTATACATCATCGGAGCCGGATTTGCCGGACAGATGATTGCAGAGGACATAAAGCGGAAGAAGATATTCGGGAAGATTGCGGCGTTCCTTGACGACGACAAGGGACTCATAGGAAAGAAAATAGACGGAATCCCGGTAATGGGGCCGATAGAGGACATGGCTCCCCTTCTGAACGTAAACGGAATAGACGAAGCCATAATCGCAATCCCTTCTGCACCGATAGAGCGCACCAGGCAGATTTATTCGGCACTCAAAAAGGCAAGCTTCTGCCACATAAAGATTCTTCCGTCAATCAGTCAGGTCATAAACGGAAAGGTCCATCTGGTTCAGGCAAGGGAAATCAATCCTCTGGACATACTGGGACGTACTCCCATCGTCATACCGCTTCAGGAAAGCCTTTCATACCTCAAGGACAAGCGCGTGCTGATTACGGGTGCGGGAGGTTCCATAGGCTCTGAACTTGCAAGGCAGCTTCTTTCGGGCGGAACGGAAAGGATATACCTTCTGGGCCACGGCGAAAATTCAATCGTAAACATATACCGCGAACTCAACGTGCTTCAGAACGAAGGGGTCGGCGAAAAGGCAACCATAGTCCCGATCATCGGAGACATGAAGGACAGGGAATACGTCAGGTACATAATCTCCCAGACAAAGACGGACGTAATCTTCCATTGCGCCGCATACAAGCACGTCCCCATGATGGAGGAAAATCCGGTTGCAGTAATCGAAAACAACGTGTTCGGAACACAGAACCTTCTGGATGCGGCACTTGAATGCAAGGTGGAGAGGTTCGTACTGATTTCGACCGACAAGGCTGTTTCACCGGTTTCAATCTACGGAGTGAGCAAGATGCTCTGTGAAAAGCAGGTGCTCGAGGCATCGAAAAAGACGGCGGACGGACAGTCGTTCATGTTCGTAAGGTTCGGAAACGTACTCGGGTCACGCGGATCCCTTCTTCCGATTTTCATGGAGCAGATTCAGAACGGAGGACCGGTAACGGTTACAGACAGGAACATGGAAAGGTTCTTCATGACCATTCCCGAAGCCTGTTCACTGGTCCTTCAGACGGGAGGCGTCGGTGAAAACGGCCAGTCCTATCTTCTGGACATGGGGGAGCCGGTGAAGATAATCGACATAGCGGAGCAGATAATCAGGTTCTCAGGATTCGAGCCGTACAAGGACATGGACATAAAGGTCATCGGATGCAGGCCGGGCGAAAGGCTTTACGAACCGCTCTGGCTCAAGGAAGAGAATCCGACAAGGACGAAGTATCCCAAGCTCCTGACCCTGAAGAGCATGGAACCGGACTTCAACCTGGATGAGCTTATCGAAAGGATGAAGCCGATATGCACGTTCGTCGAAGGAAAGGAGGACCAGTACAGGAACCGCAACATGCTGATTGAACTTCTGCGCGGGGCAGTTCCGAGTCTGGACGGATTTTATGCTGAAAACGAAAGAAAACAGGGGAATGCAAAAAAGGAATCCTCAAAGGTGGTATTGTAATGGGTGAAGAAATCAAGGTTCCGTTTTTCAAGGCGTCAATCGGAAAGCGTGAAGAGGATGCAGTACTTGAAGTACTCAGGAGCGGATGGCTTACTACTGGAAAACAGGCGGCGGAATTCGAACGGGAATTTGCAGAGAAAATCGGGGTTCCTTACGCACTTTCCGTGAACAGCAATACGAGCGGCATGATACTTGCAATGGAGGCATGCGGAGTAAAGCCGGGAAAGGCCGTAATCACGACCCCCTACACTTTCGTATCCACTGCGGCAAGTGCAAGGCATCTGGGTGCAGACGTTTATTTTGCAGACATAGAAAAGGACAGCTACTCCATAGATCCTGAGGCGGTCGAACGAATTCTCAAGAGCGACAAGGGAAAGAACGTCGTTGCAATCGTACCGGTCCATATCGCCGGAAACCTGTGCAACATGAAGGCCATAATGTCCATCGCAAAAAAATACGGCGTAAAGGTGATTGAAGACTGCGCACATTCGTTCCCGAGCAAAACGGAAATGGGATACGCAGGAGCAATAGGAGATGCGGGAGTATTTTCATTCTATGCGACGAAGACCATAACCACTGCGGAAGGAGGAATGGTAACGGTAAAGGATGAAGGCCTTGCAAAACGGATTTCATCGATGAGGCTTCACGGAATGGACAGGACCACATGGGACCGCTACACTTCTCCAAGGGCTTCATGGGTTTACGACATAATTGCACCGGGATACAAGTCCAACCTTCCGGACATCCTTGCAGCCCTTGGTCGCGTACAGCTTTCACGTGCCGATGAACTGGACGAAAAAAGGAAGGTCCATGCAAGGAAATACAACGAGGCGTTTTCAAAACTCGACTTCATAAAGCTTCCGCCGGACGGAGAAGGAAACGCATGGCACCTGTACCTTATGCGCCTTGATCTGGAAAAGCTCAAGTGCGGACGCGACGATTTTGCAAAGAAGCTTCAGGAAAGGGGCATAGGAATAAGCGTACATTTCATACCGCTGTTCTATTTTTCATACTGGAAGAACCTGTACGAAGGCTTCAACGAAAGGAATTTCCCGAACGCAGCAAGACAGTACGGGGAAACCATCACCCTTCCGCTATGGCCGGACATGACGGATGAAATGACCGACACCGTGATAGAAACGGTAGAATCTCTCGGCAGGGAGTATCATGCATAAGGCAAAGGTGAACTTGGAGCAGGAAACGGCTCCGAAAAAGAAATCAAGGTTCTCATATCAGAACGGATTCTACAGCGACTACAGTTTTCCGGGAATGCTTTACGGTGCCATAATCCGAAGCGGTTTTTCAGGTTCATTTTCATCGATTCAGACCGACGGACTTCCAGAAGGATACACGGTAATTACTGCAGAGGACATTCCGGGAAACAAATTCATAGAAAGTCCGGACGGAAAGAATTCGGTTCCGGTGTTCTGTCAGGAGCAGATTTCGTATCAGGGAGAGCCGCTTGGAATGGTGGTCGGACCGGATGAAGAGAAGGTCATCGAGCTTTCACGGAGCCTTGGAATCATCTATAAGGAAATGCACCTTCCCGGAAGCAAGGGACTGAATCGGCCTGCGAAAATAGAGACAAAGAATCCCGATGAAATAAAGGAAATCACCAGGGAGCTGCAGATTTCGGGATTCGATGAATTCAATTTTCAGGAAATCGGCGTGGACAATTTTTCCGTCGTCGCAACAAGAACGGTACAGTCGGGGCCATGTTTCGGACGCGTAAGGAGGGGTTCTCCAAAGGGGATTGAACAGGTGCTTGATTCATGTCCGCACGTAATCGAAAACAAATGGACCTACAAAATCGACTCCACCGATTACAGGGAACCGGCCGGTGCAATATGCTGCTTTTCAGACGAAAACGAAGAGACTGAAATCGAAATATACGCACAGAGCCTCTGGCTGAGCAACATGCGTCAGGCAGTGTCGGACGTACTTGCAATCAAGCCGGAAAACATAAAGATAAACAAGACCCGCTCGACAAACACTTCATCAAATGCGGTGTGGTACAATTCCGTAATCGCAGCCCAGACTGCAGTAGCCTCATACAGGACGAAAAAAGTCGTAAAGCTCGTCTACTCCACCTACGAACAGAAAAAGTTCATGGACACGATGCAGCCCATAACGATTTCAAACAGGACGGGAACAGACGACGCAGGAAAGATTCTGGCCATGGACATACACATAGACGTTGAAGCCGGATTCTACAACCCGTTCGCACAGGAAATCGTAGACAGGCTTGCAATCGCCTCATACGGATGCTATCTGGTCCCGAACCTCAGGGTAACGGCAAAGGCCCTTGCAACATTCGAAAGCGCTTCATCGCTCAACCTGCAGATGCTCGATTCAGCGGCGTTCTTTGCAATCGAAAACCAGATGAACGAAATCAGCAGGGAACTTGACATTTCGCCGGCGGAAATCAGGAAGCTGAATTTCAGTTCTCCGGAAATTCTCGTTCCCCACATGCCGTTCAATTTCATGCAGGAACAGAAGGACGCATACATCGACAGGATATGCGGAAAGACTTATTTCCCAAGGCTCTACTATTCCTACAAGATGAACAGTAAGCGCGACGAAGAGGAAAGGTTGAAGGCCCTTACATCGAATGCCGATGAAAACGACGACAAAAAGGATTCAAGGTCGTATTTCCACAAGGTCGTATTTCCCAAGAGGGGCGTCGGCCTTTCATGCGGATTCGAGGGAACATGCTATTTCGGTTCGCAGATGTACAAGGATAGCGACCCCTCCCTTGAGATAATCTGGGAGAGTGCCGACAGGCTTACCATACACACGCCCCTGAATTCAAAACCCTCTATAGAAATCCTCAAGAACAAGATTTCAAGCCAGCTGGAAATTTCACCCGGATGCATAAACGTGGATTCGGACTTCACGATTTCGGAAGAACCACTGATTCCCGACGTAGTCAATTCAAACATCAGCGTGACGATGGAACTTATCGACAGATGCTGCGACGGACTTCTGAAGGCAAAGGCCCAGAAAAAAAAGTATCCGATAATAATCCAGAAGAGGATTACCGACCGGAAGAAAAAGCAATGGAACCCGGAAAAATTCGAAGGTCGTCCGTTTCTGACGGAAGCTTTCGGAATAGCGGTCGTGGACATGCAGCTGGACATGGAGACGTTCAAGCCGCACATCAGGGAACTTAGCATGCTGATTGACGGAGGAAAAATCTGCAACAGGGAAGCCGCGGAAAACGGAATAAAGATTGCAGTCCACAAAATACTCAGCGGAATAATCGAGGGTGAAGAGGACAAGCCGGATAGAATCAGCATAGAGTTCATGGAATCCGACAAACGCTCATCACAGATCGGAGAACTTCCGTATCAGATTCTGCCGTCTGCAATCACCCAGGCCATATCTCAGATTGCAGGTGAACCGGTCACGGAATTTCC
Organism: uncultured Spirochaetaceae bacterium; assembly: GCA_902772605.1. Lineage (GTDB taxonomy): Bacteria > Spirochaetota > Spirochaetia > Treponematales > Treponemataceae > Treponema_D. The sequence continues at coordinate 13,146 of CACYBG010000084.1, read as the reverse complement.
GCTCCAGGTCGACACCATCTACAAAATCATGCACAGGAAAAACGTCGAGCTTGAAACGGAAAGCAAAACGCACGGCATAAAGAAGGCTTTGGATGAAACGGAGGGACTTCATTGAACATATCCTACAAAATCAACGGAAAGAAAAACATAGACAGCTCGTCGGAAGAAAACCTTCAGAAATTCCTCAGGAAAAACGGATGCAAGAGCGTAAAGCTCGGATGCTCCAAGGGGTTCTGCGGAAACTGCATGATACTTTTGAACGACAGTCCCGTTCCCTCATGCAAGATTTCGTTTGCATCTTTGCGTGACGACGACGAAATAGTCACGTACTCCCACTTCATGAAAAACTATCCCGAAGCGAAGGACATATCCAGGGGATTCGAAAAGGCGGGAATCAATCTGTGCGGATACTGCGACGCGGGAAAATTCTTCACGGCCTACGACCTCATAAAGCATGAAAAGCCGAGCAGGGAAATCATACTGAATGCCGTCAGGGGATTGAACACATGCTGCACCGACGACGAAACCCTGTGCGACGGAATACTCTTTGCATACGACATAAAGGCTGCAAGGAAGGAAAAGGAAAGCAATTCAATCGGAAGGAAAAAGACCGTTACGCTGACGAATGAAAGCGAATCGAACGAAAGCGAATCGAATGAAAAAAATGCCGCCGTCAAGCAGGAAAAGAACGTCGAGCCGCCATCTCCCGATGAAAACGACGGAAGCGATGAAAAAATCATTTTCCCGACGTCGATGCAGAAGCTTTTTTCTGCCATGGAAGCTGCGGAAGATTTCAGCATATCGGCAGGCGGAACATACGAAGCGATGAATGACGATTCCGTTGACATACAGATAAGCGGACTTGATTTTGCACCGCCGAAAAAGGCCACGGTAATCAGCCTTAAAAAGATTCCCGAACTCATGGCTATTGAAAAGCACGAGCGATACATAGAAATCGGAGCTGCTGCAAGCCTCAATTCAGTCATGAAAAACCAGAGGGTTCCGAAGATACTCAGGGACGCAATCTCTGAAATCGCAAGCCACTCGATGAGGAACGTTTCTACAATCGGCGGAAACATCTGCATTCCGGACCACAGGGGAAGCACATGGTCTGCACTTCTGGCTCTGGATGCAAAATTTGAAATATCATATCCGAAGGACCATAAGGAAATCAGGAAAATCGTAAAGGCTTACGAATTCAAGAACCTTGGCCGTATGGAAATACTCACCAAAATCCGCATTCCGATAACCAACTGGAATTTTTCAATCTACAGGAGACTTGGACAGAGCGATTTCCTTAGCGGCAAGTCGGCGGGATTTTCATTCCTTGCAGAAACGGAGCGCGAACACATTTACAACATAAGGATTTCATTTTCGGGAAACGGGGAGCTGAGTCAGCACGACGAGATTTTCAGGCACAACAAGAAGTCCCTGCACAAAAGGGTCAAGTACGGATTCAGTTCCGACCTGATAGGACAGAAGGTTCCGCTGCCTGAAAAAATCATATCGACGTGCATTACGAACGCAGGAAAAATATTCAGCGAAAAATGCAACAGGGATGCAGACCCGATGCTCGAACAGCAGTTCAAGACCCTGCTCAGGACATCCCTTGAAATGCTGGTTTAGGCCGATTCGGGACGGTCTTACTTTATGAGCATCGCATCGCCGTAGGAGAAGAACCTGTATTTTTCTTCAACGGCAATCCTGTATGCGTTAAGTATGTTTTCGCGCGTGGAGAATGCAGAAACGAGCATTATCAGCGTGGATTCGGGGGTGTGGAAATTGGTGAACATCTGGTCCACAACCTTGAACCTGTATCCCGGATACATGAAGATGTGGGTTCCCCTCGTTCCGCCCTGCACCATTCCGTTTTCATCGCATGCGCTTTCAAGTGTCCTTACGGAAGTGGTTCCTACGGCAAGAATCGGTCGATCCTCTTTTTTCGCCCTGTTGATTTTGTCGGCGACATCGTACGGAACCGTGTAGATTTCCTCGTGCATCCTGTGGTCCTCTATGTTTTCTGCACGTACGGGAAGGAAAGTTCCCAGTCCTACATGGAGCGTTATCCATTCCAGATCTATTCCGCGGGCCCTGAGCTTTTGAAGTATGTCCTCGGTGAAATGCAGTCCCGCAGTAGGACATGCCGCACTTCCGACTTCCTTTGCATATACGGTCTGATATCGCTCTGAATCGGTGTCGTCATCCTCACGCCTTATGTACGGTGGAAGAGGTATGTGGCCGACCCTCTCGAACCATTCCTCGCTTATTCTGAACGGAAATTTTATGGTGCGGAATTCGCTTCCTTCATCGTCGGGATTTCCAACTATGGTTCCCTCGGAGCCGTCGGAAAACCTGTATACGTTTCCTGGCTTGACTTTTTTTGCACCCTTGACCATGGTGTTCCAGGAATCGCCGTCCGGTCCAACCTGGTTCAGGAACATGAATTCCTGCTCCCTTCCGCTCGTAGTCTTGATTCCATAGCAGCGGCTCCTTCGAACCTTGCTGTTGTTGAAAATCATGAGCGTGCCGTCATCGACAAGCGAAGGAAGTTCCTCCATGAGGTGATTTTCAACGGTTCCCGACTTTCGTCCCAAAAGCATGAGCCTGTCGTTTCCACGTTCGCCGGAAGGTTTCTGAGCAATCAGTTCCTGCGGCAGATCAAAATAAAAGTCCTTTGTAAGCATCCTGTCTTCTCTTAAATACTGGCAACCGCCAAATTTCCGTCAGATTAAACGAGTGAACGGGGCAAGGCTAAAAAAGCCGTCCCTGAGATTCATCCCCACCTTTCCTTCCTTCCACATGCAGATGGGCATAAGCCTTTTCAGTTGCAACCCTTCCGCGCGGAGTCCTCTGAAGAAGTCCGCACTGTATCAGGTAAGGCTCGTAATAATCTTCCAGCGTATCGATTGATTCGCCTATCGATATGGCAAGGGTTTCAGCACCCACAGGTCCACCGCCGAAGTTGTTTATGATGGAAAGAAGGATTTCCCTATCATAATATTCAAGCCCCAGGCTGTCAATTCCAAGGCGTTCGAGTCCGTTTTTCACGATGTCCACGCTTATCCTGCCGGAACCTGCAACCTGCGCAAAATCCCTCATGCGACGAAGCACCCTGTTCGCCACACGTGGAGTTCCTCGCGAACATGAAGCCATCAAAAGTCCCGCATCTTCGTCAACCGATACTCCCAGAATCGATGCGGACCTGCGTATTATCGATGCAAGTTCTTCATCGGTGTAGAACCGGAGCCTCTGGATTATACCGAACCTGCTTATCAACGGGGAGGAAACCGTTCCTGCCTTTGTCGTCGCACCGACCAGCGTAAAATGCGGAATCGGTATGCGGACTGTCCTTGCTGCGGCTCCCTGACCTATTACCCAGTCGAGCGAAAAATCCTCCATAGCTATGTAGAGCATTTCCTCTATGGCCGGCTTGAGCCTGTGGATTTCATCTATGAAAAAAACGGTCCTCGGGCTTATGGTCGAAAGTATTCCTGCAAGATCCTTGGGCTTATCAAGTGCAGGGGCTGCCGTAACCTTGAAGTCTGCACCAAGTTCATTTGCGGTAATCTGTGCAAGCGTGGTCTTTCCCAATCCGGGCGGACCTATCAAAAAAAGATGGTCGAGAGCATCCCCCCTGTCCCGTGCGGCGTTGATGAATACGGAAAGGTTTTCCTTTATGGCCTTCTGTCCCTGGAAATCCTTCAATGCAAGCGGACGTAGAGTGTTTTCCTGTGCGTCCTCATCAGACTTTTCGCCGGAATGGACGAATCCGGAATCAAGTACATCCTCACCCCTTACGATGCGGGTCCTGCCTGCACTTTCCCTGGCAACGTTCATTGCCGCCTGTTTTGCAAGCTGGGCCGCCATGTTCATTTCATCGGCTTCTTCCTCGTAGGGAGTTTTCGGTCTTGAATACTGCGACCTGTGGTTTACGCTCTTGTTCATCTGGCCATCTCCACAAGGGCCTGTCTGAATATCGCATCCTCTTTTTCAGCCTGAGTTTTGGCTTTAAACGCTTCATCGGATCCGAATCTGTCTGCTATGGCGGAAACGACTTCCTCGCATGCCTTCCTGTCGTAGCCCATTTCAGAAAGTGCAGTGATTACGTCGGAGAACGGAACGGAAGCCTTTGTCCTTGAAACGGGGGCCGAATCGTCAATGCTGAGTTTTCCCTTCAGCTGAAGGAGCATCTTTGCAGCAGTCTTCTTTCCGACACCCGGAACCTTCTGCAGCTTTTCGATATCGCCGGATTCAAGGGTAAGTGCAAGGTCTCCCGATGAAATGTTGCTCATGATTTTCAGTGCACCCTTAGGTCCTATTCCGTCAACCTTCAGCAGGTCGAAAAAGAGTGAACGCTCGTTTTCCGTGGCAAATCCATATAGGTTCATGAGTGCGTCGGTATGCTGAAGCCATGTGTAGACCTTGCCCTGCTGACCCGGTGCAGGAATCTTTTCCAGCGATGAATCAGGAACGCTGATGTCCCATTCAATGCCGCCGGTCTCCAAAAGCAATTTCTGCGGAAACTTTCCCGTTACCGTTCCTGACAGACTGTTGAACATATTTCCTTCCTAATTTCATGATTACCGCCCGAACGAAAAGCATTCAGAGCGTGCTGTGTATATGGGTGATTGCCCCGGCAAGTGCATCTGCCGCATGGTCAGGCTGGGGGACGACCTTCATGTTCAAAAGGACCTTCACGTACTGCTCGACGGTTTCCTTGTCTGCAGATGAAGTTCCCGTGACCGTTGACTTGATTTTGTTCGGAGTGTACATGTAAAGCGGAATCCCCTGCTGTGCAAGGCAGAGCGTCACGACACCCTTGGCTTCGGCAACCGCAAGGGCACTGGATGTGTTCCGCGAAAAATACAGGGTTTCCATTTCGGCTTCATCCGGACGGAACTCGTCGATTACCGCAAGAAGCCTGTTGTAGATTGCAAGCAGCCTTACACCGTGGTCTTCATCAGCGGACGTTTCTATTACGCCGTAACTGACAAGACGGATTACGCCGTTACTGAAATCAACTATACCGAATCCTGTATTTGCAAGCCCTGGATCTATTCCCAGCACCCGCCTTCTTTTTTGCATCTGGAAATCTCCATACTCAGGTGAAAATCATTGCGAACGAAAGTCCCTGCTTGGACCTGTAAATTTTCCTGGCGAAAAAAAAGAGCGTCTGCAATTCATTACAAACTACAGACGCCTCCACCTGATTTTCTAGCGTCAATCAGACCCTAACGAACCGTCGATTGGTACGGATGAACCAAACGGCGATAAGTTTCTAACCATGTGTTTGATCGGTTCCGAATTACTCTGCATCAGGGTCGAAATCATCAGGATATTCAACCGTTGACCAGACGTTCTGAACGTCATCATCTTCTTCGAGCTTGTTCAAAAGCTTTGCAACCTTCTTTGCAGTATCTGCATCGACTGCCGTATAAGCCTGCGGAACCATGCTGACTGCTGCAGAAAGGGACTCGTATTCCTTTGCCTGAAGAGCTTCAAGAACCTTGTCGAAGTTTGCAGGATCGGTAGTAACGGTGATTACTCCGTCCTCGTTCACTACGTCGTCAGCCTCAGCTTCGATTGCAACTTCAGTAAGTTCATCCTCGTTGACCTTTTCCGCATCATACTCGATTACACCCTTGCGATCGAACATGCGGCTTACAGAACCTGATGTTCCAAGGTTTCCGCCGTTCTTTCCAAAGATGTTCCTTACGTTTGATGCTGCACGGTTCTTGTTGTCGGTAAGGACTTCAACCAAAACAGCTACTCCGCCTGGAGCGTATCCTTCATAAACAAGCTCCTCATACTGGGCTCCACCGTCTTCACCGGTTCCCTTCTTGATGGCACGTTCGATGTTATCCTTCGGCATGTTGGAAGCACGGGCCTTAAGAATGGCTGTACGAAGTCTTGGGTTTGAATCAGGGTCTCCGCCGCCCATCTTTGCAGCGATGGAAATTTCCTTAATAAATTTTGTAAACAGCTTGCCACGTTTTGCGTCAGCAATACCCTTTGCATGTTTAATGGTTGCCCATTTACTATGTCCTGACATTGGGAACTCCTTGAAAAAAAAATATACCGATTTTTAATGATTCTATCTAAATGACAAAAGTCTGTCAAGAAAGCGACGGAACATACGTCTTACGTTTCCGGACCATCCGTTTTCTTTCCGTCCGAAGATTCTATCCAGGCCTTGCAGTCGGAAACGATTTCATCGCCCCAGCATTCACTGAGTATCGCCTCGCAAACCGTCCTTATGGAGGGATCTACACGGACAAGGCTCTTGACGTTGCTTAGCGCATATCGGGTCATTATTGAGCGCATGTATCCGCCGAAGTCCCTTGATTCCAGGGGATAATCCATCATGTCGAAGAACACCGCGGAAAAAGCCGATGCCGCTGAACAGAGCTTCATCCACCGACCGGGAGTTTCGATTTTGAAGTCTCCTGCATCGGGTCCGAAATCCATGTACTTCGTGCATACCTTTTCGCCGGTTGAAATGAGCGTACGTGACTGTCTGCAGAAAAAATACATCCACAGGTATTCGACCGCTATATGGCACTCGACCCTGGGCATCCTGAGGAACATGTCCTCAAGTGCGCTCCTTATGAAAAGCTTTCCTTCAAGGCACAGGCTGAATTTTTCGCCCATGAAGTAATCGACCGTAAAATCATCGGGATTTTCAAACCTCAGTTCGCCTGGAGCATTCCTTTCGATTATGTCGTAGGCATTCGGATTGACTTTAAGAACGGATTCGTCCTTTTCATCAGGAACGACCGTCCCCTGAACAAGATCCCAGTCTTCTCCGGCTATGGATGCATTTCTTGACGAGAGTTCGAGCAGCGTCGAAAGGGATTTTTCATCGTAAAAAACGTCGCCCATCATCAGTACGGTAAAATATCTTCCGGAACTTTCATCGACTGCGGCCCTGAGCGAATCGGGAATTCCTACGGAACGGCCCATGCTCAAAAACCTCAGTCCCTTTCCGTATGGAAGCGAGAGCGATTTCTTAATCTTCTTGAACGTTGACTTTACGTAACGGCTTTCTGCGGAAGTCCTGCAGTCGTCTATAAGTATGATTTCCATTGAATCCAGCGACTGTGAAACGGCTGACTTTACGGACCTTTCAATCAGCTGAGGAACGTACCCCGATGCATATATCGCAACGCTGAGCTCTGCCATGACTATCCGCGCGGTGCCTTTGCCGGATCAACCGGATTGGTCTTCTGATAGACAATCAGCGAAATCATGGACGTACCCTTTATGCTGTCGATTCCTGCAACGCCTATTACATCGCCGAACGAAACCCTGTCTCCGTTCTTGACCCTTATGGAATCCAGTCCTGCATAAATGTACTTGATTCCGTCATCCGTCACTATTATGACGACGTTTCCGTATCCGCGGTAGCTTCCGACGTAAAGGACAGAACCTCCATGGATGACCGTTACGCTTTCGTTCTTCTTTGCAGAAAGGCAGACTCCTCCGACCTTTCCAACCATGTACGTAACCTCGGGATTCTTGACGGGCCATGCAAGGGATGAATCACCCTTTTTTTCGCTGTAGTTCCTGGGGTCTTTTCCGGTGAGGTTTGGAAGGGATGCAAATTCGATTTCTGATGCGGTAAGCGGGATTTTTATGACCTGTCCGATCTGAAGAGCCTGAGAAGCGTCAAGTCCGTTGTAGTTTGCAAGCTGTGTAACCGTAACGTCATAGTCAAGGGCAATCCTGTAAAGCGTATCCCCCTTCTTTATCCTGTATTCCTCATACTTTTTTTCCTGACGCTTAACCGACTCGGCTGCATCGGTAGATGAAGGAATGTCCAGCACCTGTCCTATCCTGAGTACGGAGCTCTTGTCCAATCCGTTGACCGAACAGATGCTGTCGACCGAAATTCCGTAACGCTTGCTTATGCCGTAAAGGGTATCTCCCTTTTCCACCGTATACGATTCCTCTGAAAAAATCGGCATGCAGGCGAAAATCAAGAGAACGGGAAATAAGACTGAAATTTTCATAGCTTTCTTAAATATAGAAGACCCTTTCATACCCTCTGTATCGGCAGAAAAGCCGTTTTTGATTATACATGTCCAAAAACTCCAATCCCCCGCCCCGAAAAAAGGAGCGAAGGAAGCGTTTTTTCCTAGAACATTCCGGGGAATACGTCGCCCATGCCGTAGAGTTTTCCAGGCTCGAGCTTCCCGGAATCAAGCATGGACTTGAGGTTTTCAAGGGCGTGCACCGCTCCGTTTGCAAATCCGAGCCTGCTTCTTGCCGTGTGCGTAAGCTCTATGGTATCTGCCGTACTGTCGAAATAAACCGTATGCGTTCCGGGAACAGTTCCGCACCGAGTCGATGAAACGTGAAGCTGATTCTTTTCCGGTCTTCCGTGGAAAGCGTCCGTCACCATCTCGGTCTTCCTCTTGAATCCGGACATTACGCGCTTTGCAACGTCTATTGCGGTTCCCGATGGACTGTCGGCCTTCTGATTGTGGTGCATCTCCCAGACTGCAACGTCGTATTCCTCGAATGCATTGACCAGCCTTGCAGCCTCCTCAACCATCCTGTAGAACATGTTCACGCCTATTGAGAAGTTTGCGCTGTGCATTACGGTTCCGCCGCAAGAAGAAGCAAGGTCCCTCACCTCATCCATCCTGTCGTTCCAGCCTGTAGAACCTACGACCAGCGGAAGCTTGAGCGGAAGGAGGGCCTTTATGTTTCCAATGACGGAAGCCGGAGAAGTGAACTCTATGACCCCCTCGGCACCGCTTTCGGATACAGCACGTGCCAATGCATCCCCGTCGCCTGCAGAAACCTTTACGGAAGCGTCCGGAGAAAAGGAATCGACCGTCGCAACCACCTCATGACCGAAAGATTTGGCAGACTGCTCTATCATGTGCCCCATCTTTCCATATCCAACCAATGCAATTTTCATTCTATCATACTCCCGATTTTGCAATTCCATGAAATTCCGGGATGGAACTTCACCCGCCCCGGAAAAAGCTTCAGTCCTGCCCTACTTGAACAGAGCCGAATGAAGGACACGAACGGTCCTGTCCACGTCTTCGTTTTCAACCAGCATGCTGATGTTGACCTTGCTTGCCCCCTGGCTTATCATCTGGACGTTTATGCCTTCCGATGCCAAGGCTGCGAATGCCGATGCAAGTATGGAGCTTGACTTCGTGACGTCGCATATTATGGTGACTATGGCCTTGTCCTCCTTTGCGTGAACCTCGGCAACCCTCCTCAAGTCTTCCATGAGTCCAGAGAGGTCCTTCTTCGTGTTGACAGTCAGGCTGACAGAAACCTCCGACGTTGCAATTACGTCGATGCTGACCTCCCATTTCAGGAACTGGTTGAATATGTGCGCAAGGAACCCTGATGCACCGAGCATCCTGCTGGACTGAATGTCTATCAGGGTGACGTTCTTTATGCTTGTGATTGCCGTAACTGCAGGACGTTCGCCCGTATGCCTTTCGACGATTATGGAGCCCGGGCTCTTAATGTTGTAGGAATTCTTTACGCGTACCGGGGTACCAGTTTTGCGGCAGGGAATCATGCTGCGCGGATGAAGGACCTGGGCACCGAACATTGCAAGCTCCTGAGCCTCTTCATACGTAACCTCCGGAACGGGACGTGCATCATTTACTACGCGCGGATCGGAAGTAAGTATTCCGTCCACATCCTTCCACGTCTGTATTTCCTCGGCATCCATTGCGGCTCCTATCATGGTGGCGCTCAAATCTGAACCTCCGCGGCCAAGAGTCGTAATCGTTCCGTTCCTGTCCTTTGCGATGAATCCGGTAACTATCGGTATTGCGTTTTCCTTTCCGATTTTATAGTCGTTGAGGTGGGCCGGAATGTTCTGCCATACCTCGTCAAGAAGCTCAGCAGACATGTAGTGCGAGTCGCTTATCATCCCGACGTCCCATGCATCGTAGAATTTCGCATCCGTCCCCTGCTGCTGAAGGTAGGTTGCCATCATCCTGACCGACATGCGTTCACCGAAGGAAACCAGATAGTCCCTCGTGCGCTTGGTCAGTTCCTTGAGCATGGATATTCCCGTAAGCAGGGACTTCAATTCGTCCAGCAGACCGTCGATTGCAGGGACCTCTATGTTCAGGGCGACAGCAGTATCCCTGTGAAGCCTTTCGACCTTTGAGACATCCACGGTACCCTTGACGGCCAAATCCGCAGCCTCAAGCAGATGGTCGGTGGTATCTCCCATTGCACTGAGAACCACCACAGGACGACTTTCCTTGTAAGCCTGAATTATTGTCGCGACATGACGGATGCGTTCTGCATTAGCAACTGAACTTCCGCCGAATTTCATTACTATCATAGTGGATACAGTTTAGCAGAATTAATGTCCTGTTACAATCACCACACCCTGCATGCGGGCAATCAACACGGGCAATCAATCAGAAATTCGGAGTCCTCATTTCCGCCAGGGTGCGCAGTATGTTTGCCATTATCCTGAAACTGTCGGGCGTAAGGGTTCCCGGACCGTCGCTTTCGGAATGGAAAAGCCTCCACGTAAGCGGCATCTTTGACCTGTAATAGTCGTCCGTCCCCGGATTCCTCATCCTTTCGAGCTTGGTGGCCTCACGGTTCATAACGGCATCCACAAGGCTCGAGTCTGAAACCAGATCCTTCGCATAACGGGTAGCCTCGTCGGAAGGAAGCATGGTCAGTGCAACGGCTGGAATTCCGCATGCTAGGAAAGAAGCGTTGTCGCTGTAAGGCACGGGAAGAGTCACCCACTTGCCCGGACAGGATCTCCTCAAGATGTCCTGGGTCCGCTCGTAAAGGTCTGAAAAATCGGCCTGAAACTTCTTTGAAACCCTCGGAGGAAGTACGGTCTTTGCAAGCACTGGCACGTCTCCCCTGCCGCAGGAATCGAAAACGAAAATGTCGTCGTCAGTCATGCCCAGCCGCCTGAAAACGGAAGCCAGACCGAAAGCCCCCTGTTCGATCACTCCGATGTTCCACCCCAGTTCCTCTCCGTCGGTAAATATGATCCTTACGTTGTGGAAGGTCCTCATCTGCTGAAGCGTTACGGCCCAATTCATTATCATCCAGTCGGCGGCGGAATTGTCGTTTGCGCCCGGACTTCCGGGAGCCCTGTCGTAATGGGCAATGACAGTCTTTATCTTGAACTGCGGATTGTAAAACCTGGAATCGAACTGAACCAATATGTGGCTCTTCCCGTCGATCAGGGTCCTGTGCGATTTGACGCCGCGCTCCATCAGGAAGTTCTGAATGAAATCGGCACGATCGGCATCCGGTTTGATATACTCTAAAAATAGTTCAGGGGGAAAGTCCATACATTAAATATCGACCTTCCCCCCGTTTTTATGAACCGATGTCCTGAAATTAACTTGGAAACCGCCGATTACCAGTTCCTGCCGTTTCCTTCACGGTCGAATCTTCTTGGACCGCGGTTCTGCCTGAATCCGTTTGATTCTCCGTTTCCGTTGAACCTTGGACGGCGTTCCTGCTTTTCCTCCGCAACGTTCACGCGGATTTTGCGACCGTCAAGCTCCTTCCCGCCCTGTGCGGAAATTGCAGCTTCGGCATCGGCATCGTTAACGAATTCAACGAAACCGAATCCCTTTGACTGCTGCGTGTCGCGGTCGATGATAAGGGTTGCAGAGACAAGCTCTCCATACTGGGAGAACACGTTCTCTAGAGTCTCCTGGGTCGTGCTGTAACTTAGGTTACCCACATAAATTCTTTTGGACATAAAAAAAATCCTTTGCCGTCTTACGGCCTGCATGATCGCCTGATGCTGAAAAACACCCTGCTTTTCCGATGATACTTTATGCTTACCTTTTGTTCAACGGCAAAACCCCGAAATCGCTTCGATTTTTTTCATTTTCAGCCGAATTAAAGGATTAATCCGTTCCATCCTAAAGTTCCGGAAAATTCCTAGGGGGCTCCCCGCAATGCGGGTCGGGTGTTCCGTACTTCCCTAACGGTCATTCCTTCGGAACTGCCTACGGCAGGTACTCCATACCCTAGCCCAAATCCGTCGTCCACCGTTCAGACCGTTATCTCGATGAGGTTCCCCTCAACCGAAACGACGCACGATTCATAATATCCGTCTCCCGTAGTGCGCGGACCGCTCAGGACCTCATATCCGTCAGACCTGAGCCTTTCCGTAAACTCATCGACCCTTTCCCTGCTTCCGACCGAAAATGCAACGTGGGCGTATCCTGGACAATACTTCGGTTTCTCGTAATCCTCCAGACACGGCCTGTTCATAAGTTCCAGACGGGAGCCTTCCCCAAAGCTTATGAAATAGGAGCGGAACCCCGTAGATGCATTCAGGTATCCGTCATTGGACGTTCCACCCAGATACCGGACGAAAAAATCCCTCGCAGCCTCAAGATCCTTCACGTACATTGCGACATGCTCAATCATCATTTACCGCACCCCCTCCGTTTGCTATGTTCATGCTTAATAATACTGCTCTACATAACTATAAGCCTTTTCAAAAACATCGTTATCCTTAATCTTATACTTAATCCAAACAATGCTTCTCAAAGACTTTCGAACTTCCTTCTGACCGGTCGTTGTATTCTGCCAGCCGTCAAAGCGAACAATTTTTACGATGTTATCAATATCTTCAACAATGCGCTCTACGACAACCGGCGTTTTTGCATTTTTTACACCTTCAAAAAGCTCTGTCAAAACAGCTTTACCTTTATCGATTTCATTTTCCGGTACATACTGCTTCTCTGCAACGACTGCTTCTTTTGCCATCTGGAGCAATGCCTTCAAGAATTCGATGCTGGTAATAAGCTGCTGTTCGTGCTGATTTTTTAATTCTTCGAGCTTTTCGCCGAGTTTCATAAATTTCGGGTCATCGGTATATTTTCGGATTTTGGCAATCAAATCGATTTCAAGTTTTTTGATTTTTCCGTTCGTTATATCAGGATTGCTGATAAAGTAATCAACCAACTCAGGATTCAGCTCAATTATGTCTTCGTCCGTGGCTTCTTTTGCTTTATCCACAGTCAAATTATCATGAACAAGTTCCATAGTTTTTGGACCAAGTGCTGCCCAAATTAAAGCTCCTGAATTATCAACTGGTTTGACAGATTCATAAACATAAGAAAGCCAAATATAATCTTTCTTAAACTGATT
>CACYBG010000083.1 GCA_902772605.1 uncultured Spirochaetaceae bacterium | reverse complement strand
GATTCTGGCTTACAATGTTGATATGGCAAAGAAATATATTATCGCATTGGACCAGGGAACTACATCTTCCCGTGCAATAGTTTATGACAGGAACGCTCATCCAATCTCTTCGAAGCAGATTGAGTTCAAGCAGTATTTTCCCAAGCCGGGGTGGGTTGAACACAATGCCGACGAAATATTTAAATCGCAGCTCAAGGCATTGGAAACGGTTGCAATCGATGCGGAAATCAACAAGGATGAAATAGCCGCCATCGGAATTACCAACCAAAGGGAAACCGTCGTTCTTTGGGACAAAAAGACAGGTAAGCCCGTTCACAGAGCAATCGTCTGGCAGTGCAGAAGGACGGCTGAAATCTGCGAAAAACTGATTGCCGACGGTCACGAAAAACTCATAAAGGAAAAAACCGGACTTAAAATCGATGCGTACTTTTCCGGTACAAAAATAAAATGGCTTTTGGATAACGTCCCGGGATTGAGGGAAAGGGCGAAAAAAGGAGAAATACTTGCAGGCACGATAGACACCTGGCTGATTTGGAAACTTTCAGGCGGAAAGGCCCATGTAACCGACGTTACGAATGCAAGCAGGACAATGCTCTTCAACATCCACAAATGTCAGTGGGACGACGAACTCCTAAAACTTCTGGACATTCCAAAATCGATACTTCCGAAGGTAAAGGATTCATCCTGCATTTACTGCAACACAAGTGCATCAGTCTGCGGATTTTCAGTTCCGATTGCATCTGCCATTGGAGACCAGCAGTCGGCGCTTTTCGGACAGGGATGTTTCAACAAAGGTGAAGCAAAGAATACCTATGGAACCGGATGCTTCATGCTGATGAACACAGGCTCAAAACCGGTCGAATCGGAAAACCTGCTCACGACGATTGCATTGGGCTACAAGGGAAAAATCCAATATGCATTGGAAGGGAGCGTTTTTGTCGGAGGTGCAATAATCAAATGGCTCAGGGATGAACTTGAATTGATTTCGTCCGCTCCTGAAATCGACAGGCTGGCAGAATCGGTGCCGGATTCAAACGGAGCATATATCGTTCCGGCTTTTGTCGGTCTGGGAACGCCTTACTGGGACATGTATGCACGCGGTACTATTGTCGGACTTACGAGGGGAGTGAAAAAAGCTCACATCTGTCGGGCGGCTCTTGAAGGAATTGCCTATGAAGTTTGCGACGTACTGAACGTAATGGTCAAGGATTCCGGAATACCAATCAAAAACCTGAAGGTCGATGGAGGCGCTTGTGTCAGCAACATGATGCTTCAGTTCCAGGCTGACATTCTGGACACACCTGTCTGCCGTCCGAAAAACGTCGAGACGACTGCATTGGGTGCAGCATATCTGGCAGGACTTGCAACAGGCTTTTGGAAAGATAAGGAAGAGATTTTGATGAAGCAGGAAATCGACAGGACGTTCGGTCCGACAATGGATGAGGCAAAAAGAAACAGTCTTTACGCCGGATGGAAAAAAGCTGTCGAACGAAGCAAGCATTGGGAGGAATGATTTTCCTCAATCCGCATTATTTGCCTTTGGACTTTGCTTCTTTCCAAAGCTCCTCCATTTTTTCAAGCGATGAAGAATCGAACGGCAGATTTTTTTCCTTCATGTTTTTTTCGACGTAGGAATATCTGCCGCAGAATTTTTTATCGGCACGTTCAAGCGCAACGTCAGGATTTACGCCGAGTAGACGAGCATAATTTATCACGCTCAAAATCAAATCGCCGACTTCATCTTCAATATGGTCGAATGATTTTTCACGTCTTGCTTCATCAACTTCTGAAAGCTCTTCCAGAAGCTTTGACTTTGCGTCCTCAACATCAGGCCACTCGAATCCCTGTGACGCAGCTTTTTTCAAATGCTTGTATGCCTTGAGCATCGGAGGAAATCCATTCGGCACCTGGTCCAAAACGGAGTCGCGGTGACGGCCTTCAACGGAATCTTTTATTTCATTCCATTGGGCATTCACCGCATCGATTGACCTGAGTTCGGATTTTTTTTCCTTGGGTGCAGATTCGGAATAAAGCGACGCATCAAAATCAACGTGCGGATGACGGCGCAAAAGTTTTTCACTGACGGCATTGAATGTTTCGGAAAGCGTAAAATCATTTTTCTGCTGGAAAATATAGCCGACAAGGAGCGTGTTGAAAAACAGGTCGCCCAACTCTTCCTTTGAATTTTCCAAGTCACTTTCTGACACCGCGTCAACAACTTCAAAGGCTTCTTCAACGATGCACGGGAGCATTGATTTTGCAGTCTGTTTTTTATCCCACGGACAACCGTTTTCAGAGCGCAAGGTCTTTACGATATCCAAGAGTCTTTTGAACGACGACTGTTCGTCAGCGAATTTTTCCGATTCAATCATTTTATTCCGCCAAAACCTTTTTCTTGCCCCATTCCTTTATGAGTCCCTGGGCATCTTTTTTAACCATCAATTTTGAAAACAGTTCGGAACCGTGATTGAAAACCTGACTCAGAATTATTTTTTCATCCGGCGTAAATGAACCGAGGACATAATCGGCAACATTTCCATCGCTCGGCTTACCGACTCCGAACCTAAGTCTCCAGAAATCCGCCGTACCCAGAACGCTTTTTGCAGAACGGAGTCCATTGTGTCCGCCAAGTCCACCGCTCCACTTCAAGCTGATTGTACCGATTGGAAGTTCGATTTCATCATGCACGATAAGTATGTCGGATGCAGGAATCTTGAAAAATCTTGCAGCCTCACCGATTGCCTCCCCGCTCAGATTCATGTACGTAAGCGGTTTCATGAAATAGATTTTTTTCGGTGCATCAGAAGGAATCGGAAGAGAACCGTCATCTCTCGCCTTCAACAGTCCACAATCAGCCATCCACTTTGCAAGAACTTCATAATCAACGGCACAGAAATCGGCCTTGTATTTTTGACTCCATGAAAACCTTGATGAAAAAGGCAGACTGCTTTCAAAAAGCCACGCCACGTTATGACGGGTCTGTTCATATTCACGACCATAATTTCCCAAAAAAGCAACCAGCTGTATCATCACAAATTCTCCTGATCATTTTCTTCTTTTTTTTCCAGATAAACCACACAGTCAGCGATGTAAAAAACGAACATTGCAATCACCGCACCCAGATACTGTCCGATTAGAATGCAAATCAGCGTGGCCACCGTTACAATCAGGGATTCTATTTCAATCTTTCCCTTGAACAGCGCACCCAATGCAGAAACGGCAGCGTTACGTCCAGCCATGATATAGGCGACGCAATAAAGTACCAGTGCAATTGCCCTTGTCACGTCAAAGAATGTTCCGTTTCCTGAACCGCCGATTTTTTCAATCGCAAATGCAAGTACCGTAAATGCAAAAATGACTCCGCAATTGGTCACGAACTTTTTAAATGTAATGTTTTCCCTTTTTTTCTCGGTCCTGTTCATTCCAAACATTTTTTTCCTCCAGACTGCAGATTTATTTCAATTCCATGATTTCCTTCAACGATTTCAACGAACCGCAGATTTTCCATGCAATCCTTTTCATTTCTTCATCCGCTCCGATTCGGTCGGGAATCATCACGCATTTCAATCCGCCTGCGACCGCTGACCTGACTCCGTTCGGACTGTCTTCAAGCGCAACGCATTTTTCAGGTGCAATCGACATTTTTCTGCAGGATGAAACGTAAATTTCCGGATCCGGTTTTGCCTTAACGACTTCATTTCCGTAGATTACCGAATCAAAAAAATCGATGAGTCCTGTACGTACCAAAAGTTTTCCCGCAAATGATTTTTCAGAGGATGTTGCAAGAGCCGCAGGTATTTTTTCTGATTTTAAAAACTCAAGCAGTTCCCTTGCACCTTCTTTTTCAGGCACTCCGTTTTCATTCATGTAATCCATCGACCAGTCTGAAGTTCGTTTCCAAAAATATTCGCAGTCAACGT
>CACYBG010000082.1 GCA_902772605.1 uncultured Spirochaetaceae bacterium | reverse complement strand
ATCCTTCACGGAATCAAAGAGCGAAATGCGGACGTTTTTTTCCGAAATTGCAGACAGACGTTTGAATGTCGCCTGAGTGCATTTTTCAGAGGCTACCGTCCCGTCGTTTTTCGAGGCGACGAACCAAATCGGAACGGACGAAAGCTTACGGAGGTCTTCATCGCATATCCATGAATCGCGGTAGGCTTCACAGACCGGAAATGCACCAGCAAAAAAGCCCGGATAATTCAAAAGCATGTTGAGGGTCATGTATCCGCCGTTTGAACATCCTCCGACATAAATCCTGTTCCTATCAATAGAAGGATTTTTCCTTATGAAACGGTCGATGACGGCCTTACATTCGACAGTATATATGGAAGATTTTTCCTTTACGAGCGAAACGCTTGAAATCTCATCGCCGGATTCCGCACCGTCAACCAGGTCGGAAGGATTTTCGCCTTTCTGCATCCAAAGGGTTTTGGTCTGCGGACAGAGAACGAACGCACCGTCAAAATGGGACTGTATGTCTTTTCCTGCAAGGGACGTAACCTTATTCCCAAGGGTAACGACGTTTACATCGGTACCGCCTTCGCCAAGTCCATGGAACCAGACAATCAGCGGATGCTTTTTTTTGTCCTTCGCATTTTCGGGAACAAAGGATGCCGCACCAAGTTTTCCGTTCGTCTTGAAGGGCTTGAATTTCTGTGCGGCCGGAGAAAACCAGTCGCTGCATTCGGTCATCTCGGATTCAAAATTCGGGTGGCTGATTTTGAAGTCATATACCTTTTTCCACCTGTTCATCTCGGTTTCCGGTTCACAGACGAAGGGACTCGTAAATCCGTCGTCAGGATGCGGCTCCAGTTCAAGCGCAATGTGCGTTGCAGATGAAATTTCGTCATATCCAACGGAATTTCCGTCATCGTCAGAATCATCAGAACGGAGGATTTCGTTTCCGTCGATGTCGCAGAAGAACGCCCTTTTTACCGGAATTTTTGCTTCGACAGCCGTTGAATCAGGAGTTTCGGACTTGACCGTAACCGTGAATTTTTCGGGTGCAAAATCTGCTTCGGAAAATTTTTCGGCAGTCTTACCGACATTCAGGATTATCTTCTCGGTTCCGGGACCCCAATCATAGGAACCGAAAACCAAAGTGTATGCAAAATCCTTTTCCTGAAACTGTTCGTACAGCTTCTGCATGGCTTTTTTCCTCATGCGGCTTGTGATGAACACGACTGCAAACAATGCGACGCAAAAAACCGCCCCAAATACTGTTTCCATATAAAACCTCTTTTATGTTTTCCTAAAAATCAATACTCCGATTTGAAGCACGGTTTTTCTTTATCATGCTCCTGATTTTTTTACCGGCAAGACGCTTTTCCCTTGACGCTGCAGTCGGCTTGGTCTTTTTTCGTCTGGGCTTTATGTATGCGGCCGATTTTATCCAGCTTTCAAGCCTGTCCAGTGCAATCCTTCTGTTCGCATCCTGATACCGTTCGTCATCCACATCGATGCAGAGGAAATTTTCAGAGTTTATCTTGCCCGAAAGCTTTTTCAACACCTGGGAAAGCTCCCGTTCATCAAGCCCCTTGATTCCGCTTATGTGAATCTTACCGTGAGCCTTGGTATTCAGCTTGTTGACGTTCTGACCGCCGTTTCCCCCGCTTCGACTGAAAGTAAACGATGTGTTTTCTTCTATTGATTTCCTTAGTTCGATTGAATTCATTACAATAAAATACCCGTAATCGGCATTTTCTTCAATGGTTTTTAAATCGGAAATGTAAGCCCCCTCCCCCTCCAAACAAAAGTTTTTAGGGATTCAGCATTATTTTTAACCAGTTGTGCGAAACGGCATATTTTATTGAACATGTCGAGGCTGACAACTTTTCTACAGCAGTCGAAGCGCGGTATTCGTAGCGTAGCTTCGAACGAGCCTTTTTTCGGGACGGACATACGCTGGGAGATTGTTATAGACAGATTCGGTTTGACTCGACATTTTAACTCACCAGAATCCGTTTCGCATAGATATTTTTTCTCATGCTGAATCCCCATTAAAACAGGGCATTGATTTTTTTCAGTTCTGCTGTATCATTTAAAATACTGGTTTGTTCAGATATTATGGGCAGGTTCTGGAATTCGAGAGTTTGTAGCCTGCACTACTTTTTGTCTGGATGACAATCAGGAAGGAGAAAGCTTATGAAAACAATGAAGAAATTCGCAGTCTTGGCTTTGGCGGCATGTTTTGCTGTCGGTACGGCCTTTTCAGAGAAAACTTTGGACGAGGACATCCGTTTTGAACTCAACGTTTCAGATTCCATCGGTACAAGGATTATCAACGTCAACAACACGACGGACATAGCCTTTGACATATCGGGTCTGGAAGACAGTTTAGGAGGTCGTCTGGGACTCATGGTGCGTGAAACATTCATCACGGACGGGGACGGCATCGGATTCGGACTTTTGCTCTGCCCTTACGTCGGATTCAATTTCAACGGAGGATGCATATCATTCGGAGGACTTTATTATCCGGAACTGAACGGATGGTCTCCGTACTTTGGATTCACGTGGGATTTCGACCTGATTCCTGTAAAAAACGGACTTTCACACAGTCTGGCACTCAGGACGGGGATGGACTGGTACGTAAACTACCACAACTCGGATGACGCGGCTTCGGCAGTGTTTGGAACGATATTTGGCTCCCTCATCCCGAACATGTACGTCGGTCTGACCTACAAAATCGGTTACGGAATGAAATTCGACAAAAACAGGGATATTGAAGATACGTCATCAAGAGGCGGATTCGAGTATGTGCCTGTCGTGGAAAAAGACGATTCATGGAATGACGAAGATGAATACGATTCCGATTCAACGGATTACAGCTCCGGATATTATGAGGATGTCGATTCCGCTTCAAGTTCTGAATCCGATTATGAAAACGACGACATGCTGAACAGGCTTTTCAACTGACGGGAACTGCCGATTAATGCTACCCGTATTAATTGGCAGTTTTCTAAAATCAGTCGGTTATGGAAAATTCCGTCAGTTTTCCATGGTTTTGAAGTTCCTGAATCAGCTGTTCGAAATTCTTCATGGTCGAAAGGTTGATTGAATAGTGCAGAATCAGCACGTTGCGGCTTAAATCGCGGGTCATGTTCATGTCGTAGATTTTTATGCCGCCGTTTTCAATGGTCTGCCTTATTTTCTGAATGTCAACAAGGGCTCCCTCGAATACAAGATGGAGTCCTTTTTTCTTTATGTCCGGGAAAAGATTGCGCTCGAATTTTTCAATCAGCACCAGAATCAGTTCGGTTATCAGAACGACTATGGCAGACTGTACGTAAAGTCCGGCCCCGATTGCAAGACCAAGCGCAGAAGCAGACCAGATTATGGCAGCCGATGTCAGTCCCTTGATGTTCATGCCCTGTCGCATGATTGCACCGCCACCCAAAAATCCGATACCGCTGATTACGCCCGCAGTGATTCTTGTTGAATCTGCATTTCCTGCCGAGACTGTCGGTATGTATGTCGAAAGTATGGACAGAAGGGTTGATGAGACGCAAATCAATACCAGCGTCCTGATTCCTACGGCCTGACTCCGGCTTTTCCTTTCGATTCCCAGTATGAATCCGCATATCATGCTGGCCAAAACCTTTATCGTGCAGTCCAATACGAAATTCCAATCGATTCCGCTAAAACTAAATGTCTCCAAGATGCTTCCTTATATTTAAGGACAGGGTTATATCTAAAACGTAACTTTTAGAAATCGCCCTATCTTTTTCCAAACAGTGAAAATCCGCCGCCCTGAAGTCTGGTTCCCGGACGAATCCACGTCAATGTAGACTTTACGTTTTTCTTGAGTTTCTGCTCAAAGTATGTGTCGGTGTAATATGCAAGCCACTTGGCCAGGGACGCTTCGTTTGCAACGGTATCCATGGATTTGTCGCCCCTGACCATCAATACGTTCAGATACGGCATGTCTCCGTATATTGCGGCGATGTTTTCGGCAAAAGCCATGAATGAAGTTGCTGCGGCTGCGACGACAGGTGAAGCGATTGAATATGCTCCGTTCCTCAATGACGGTGCCCTTACTGCATCAGCGGCGGACGGTCCTTCCTTCAGCAGATAGATTATCGTACCAGGATTGTCCTTGGTCTTTTTTTCCTTGAACCGCCTGAGGACTTCCAGGGTTAGATACTGATATGAAAGGACCATTTCACTGGCTCCACGGGAACATTCCTGCATGTCAACCTGATTTGCCTTTGAAGCATAAAGTTCTTCATCGAAATAAAGGACGACTTCATCAAGGCTCTCAAATATGCTTTCAGAGTTCAGCACAAGGGTCCTGGCCGATATCGGTGAACCGCGGTTCCATTCAACGGTCGAAACCCCGGATGCCAGTTCAACGAGTTTCTGCTGGCGTTCATTAACCTCTGATTCATTCTTTATATCTTCATGGTCTCCACAGGCAACAACCCGCCGCCCAAATTGCGCAAGGGAATCTGCAAATTTAGTGCAGGCCGGCATATCTTTCCCGGCAACAAGAGTAGTCTTAGTCATGGTTTAGATTATAGCACAGAGGGAGAAAAGATAAAAGCCACAGT
>CACYBG010000081.1 GCA_902772605.1 uncultured Spirochaetaceae bacterium | reverse complement strand
TGGGTGAGATAAAAAGTCGGAGAGTGAATATGTCAGTCGAAAAAATTAAATCATCTGTGAAAAACGTCCTGATCGTCCTGGGTATCATGCTCATGATTTTTTCAGTCCTGCTGATTGCCTACAGGATGGTGAAGAATCCGCCGACCGAAGAAAAGGACTCTGAAATCCCCGAACCCTCATCACCCGAGTACAAGGTGCTTTTCCTTGATTCCTACACTCCGACGCATTCCTCCTATTCGTCGCAGGAGAGGGGCCTCAAGGAGGGGCTTTACCTCAACAACATAAGCTACGACGTGGTTTACATGGACACCAAGAACTACGGTTCGGTTTCCGACGTTGAGGATTTCTACGGCTTTTTCAAGAAGCGCATCGAATCAAGGTCCATTAAGTACGACGGGGTCATCATAGGAGACGATGCGGCCCTTTCGTTCGTACTTGAGCATCAGGATGAATTCTTCAGCGAAATTCCCGTAGTTTTCTATGGAATAAACAATCACGAGCTTGCAAGAAAGGCTGCCCTGAATCCGCACATGACGGGATTCTCCGAGGAAACCTACCTTGATTCGACCATTGAAGTCGCCATGAAGCTCATGCCGTGGGCCGACACGATATCTGCCATATACGACGACACTCCGACGGGGCGCGGTGACAGGGACACTTTCTACAGCTTCGAAAAGTCGTATCCTTCACTTAAATTTGCAGGCATAAGCACGACCGACTACACCAGGCGCGAATTCGAGGATCTGCTTGAATCGATTTCATCTAACACGATACTCATCTACATGACAGCCTTCAACGACAGCGAGGGAATCAACTATACGATACCGCAGAGCATCAGTACCATCGTGGGGCACGCGCACGTTCCGGTGTTCAGGAACTATACCGAGGGGCACGGCAAGGGAATACTGGGCGGCACGATGATGAATTTCCCCGAACAGTGCAGGATGGCCGGTGAAACGATGAATTCCATACTGAGGGGCGAAAGGAAGGTTTCTGAAATCCCGCTCAACACTGAGACCAGCGGAATCGTTGTCTACGATTACTCCCTGATGAGGAAGTACAACATGGACATGTCCATACTTCCCGAGGATACGGTGTTCCTCAACAAACCCGTAAACATATTCGAGGCGTTCGACTGGCTCATACTGCCGATGGTCCTGAGCGTAATTTCCGTCGTCATGGTGATTGCATCCCTTGTCATGGGGAACGTCATGCTCAAGTCTGCCGACAGGACTCTGAAGTTCGATTCGGAACACGACAGGCTTACTCAGCTTGCAAACAGGCAGGCGGCTGAACAGTTCCTCTCGGGGCTCCTTGAAACGGGAAAGACTGTGTCCATGCTCCGGATAGGAATAGACAACTTCAAGTCGCTTAACGAAAACTTCGGCCACAAGACGGGGGACGACTACCTCATACATGCGGCGATGCTCCTCAGGAAATTCTGCGATGCGAGGGACCTTTACCTTGCAAGGTGCAGCGGCGACGAATTCATAGTGCTGTGCGTCGGTGAAGCGGTCGGAAGGGGCGACGAGCTCATAAAGGACCTTCATGAAGCTTTCAAGGCTCCGATGACCATAGGAATGGAACATGTCGTCTGCACTGTCAGCATCGGAATCGTGAATTCGGGCGAGAACATGACCGTCGAAAAAATGTTCCAGAGGGCGGCGATAGCAATGGAAAGCGCAAAGGAACACGGCAAGAACACGACGCTCGTCTTTTCGGGGGAGCTTGAGGAAAAGACAGTCCACATCAACAGGATCAGGCAGAAGATTGTCGATGCAATCGAGAACGACGGATTCTACATGGTCTATCAGCCGAAGGTCGATGCGAGGACGAAGGAGCTTGTCGGGTATGAGGCTTTGATAAGGATGAAGGACGGCGGAATAGGGCCTGCGGAATTCATACCGATAGCGGAGCAGAGCGGACTCATCTCCAGGATAGGAAGGTTTACGACCGAACATGCGGTCAGGCAGCTTGCAAAGTGGAAGGCCGAGGGAAAGGAGCTCCGCAACATCTCCATAAACTATTCCTGCAATCAGATTTCGGACGTCGGTTACGTGGACTTCCTGAAGAAACTCCTGAAGGACTGCGAAATAGACCCGAAGTACATCGGACTTGAGATAACCGAGGGGCTTTTCATGGACAACACGTGGCAGGCCGGAAACCTTTTCGTCCAGTTCAAGAACATGGGCGTGCAGATACTCATGGATGATTTCGGAACCGGATATTCGTCGCTGAGCTACCTGACATACATACCGGTAGACGTCCTTAAGCTTGACAAGTCGCTCGTCAACGCATACCTGACGGACGGAAAGGAGCTTTTCATAAGGGATGTAATTGCGCTCACCCACGACCTTGGAAAGACCATGATAATAGAGGGCGTTGAGGAAAAGTGGCAGTATGAAAGCCTCAGGAAATTCGGTGCGGACGTCATACAGGGCTATTATTTCAGTAAGCCTCTTCCGCCGGATGAAGCCATAGACTGGTCGCCCGACGGAAAAAGTCGCTGAACGAAGGGCCTTTTCTATGTTGACAATAACACCCTAAAGTCCTTCGGAACAGTCCGGAAGATGGTCGGCAATCTTTTTCAGGCCCTTGAGGGTCAGTTCCTTGTCTACCACCTGGAATGCGTCGGTGAGGGGCTTGAGTACGGAATTAAGGCCTCCGGTTGCAACCACATGTACCGATTCCGCACTGTCTCCCGTGAGCTTTTCAAGGTCCTTTTTCGTCTGTGAGACCAGGTATTCCACAAGTCCCTTGTAGCCAAGTATGACTCCCGCCTGAATTGCTTCCTCAGTGGTTGAGCCGAGCGAGCTTTTCGGGGCTACGAGCGGAACGACCGGAAGCTGGGCCGTGTTGGATGCAAGTGCGTGTACGGCGGTCCTAAGTCCCGGAGAAATCGTAATCCCCTGTATTATTCCCCTGCTGTCCGTTACAGTGAGCGTACATGCCGTTCCGAAATCTACGACTATGTTCGGTCCCCCTCCGAACATTTCCCATGCTCCGACGGCATTGCACAGAAGGTCCGTACCCAGGTTGTGCGTCGTGCCGTCGGGAAGCCTGACCGGAAGACGACCGGATTTTGCCAGGTCTGAGGTTATTACGAAAGGCTTTTTCTTCGTAAGGTTCTGGGCGACCGTAATCAGCGGACCCGTAAGGTCTGGCACTACCGAACTTATTATGGACCTGCTTATCTTTTCCGGATTAAGGCCGGCATCCCTTGCCAGGGTAAGGAGTACGGAAGTGTATTCATCCCCGGTACGCCTTATGTCCGAGGCTATCCTCCACTGATTTATGATTCTGTCCCCGTCAAAGACAGCCGCTACTATGTTCGTATTACCGATGTCGACACCGAAAAGCATCTGGAAGACCTCCGTGAATGGCTCACTTGAATTTATAGGATTTTGACCTTATTATATCGTCATGGAAACACTCATTCAACCTAAAGTCCTGAAGGGGTTCAGGGATTTCCTTCCCCAGGATGAAATACTCCGCTCGGACTTGATCGAAAAACTTACGAAGACATACCGCAGCTACGGTTTCGTTCCAATCGACACTCCGGTGCTTGAATACACTGAGATACTCCTTAGGAAGAGCAACGGTGAAACCGAAAAGCAGGTATTCCGTTTTGAAGACAACGGACACAGGGACGTAGCCATGAGGTTCGACCTTACGGTTCCGTTTGCCAGGTTCACGGCCGAGCACAGGGAGGAACTCTACTTCCCGTTCAAGAGGTATCACATAGCAAAGGTGTGGAGGGGTGAAAAGCCCCAGGCCGGACGCTACAGGGAATTCGTCCAGTGCGATTTCGATACCGTCGGTTCTGATTCAGCAGGATCGGACTTTGAAATCCTGTCGCTCATGAAAAGCGCACTTTCATCCATCGGAGTGGAGAAGGTTCACATACACGTGAACCACAGGGGCATATTCAACCGCTTCCTGAAGACCATCGATGCATCCGACCGTTCCGAGGACATACTCAGAATCGTCGACAAGCTTGCAAAGGTAGGACCGGAGCAGGTGGAAAAGGAGCTTACGGAACTTACGGGGTCGAAGGATTCCGCATCAAGGATACTTGAATACATACAGCCGCTTTCCGGTTTCGAGGAGACCCTTGCACACATCGAGTCTCTTGCCGGAGGAGAGGCGGAGGATTCAATCCGCATGAAGGACATCTACGGAATGATGAAGGCTTCCGGAATACAGGATTCGTACGTCCTTGATCCGTCCATCACGAGGGGACTTGACTATTATACGGGCGTCGTATACGAAACCTTCCTGGACGATCTTCCCGGAATAGGTTCCGTATGCTCTGGCGGACGATACGACAACCTTGCAGGACTCTACATGAAGGACAGGGTTCCAGGAGTCGGTGCAAGCATCGGTCTTGACAGGCTCATTGCGGGGCTTTGTGAACTCGGACTTACGGAAAGCCGCGGAAGCTATCTGGACGTTGAAATCTACAACTGCGACGAAAAGCTTGCCGTTCACTATCAGGGAGTTGCAAGCAGGCTCAGGGAGAGGGGAGTGACCGTAGAGGTTTTCCCGGATGCCGTAAAGATGGGCCGTCAGTATGCGGTCACCGAAAAGAAATGCGTTCCATGGGGAATCCTCATAAATGCTTCGGATGCCGAAAAAGGCGTCATGACGCTCAAGAACCTGAAGACTCGCGAACAGTTTGAGGGACTTACGGTTGAGCAGGCTGCAGAAAAGGTCCTTGAAAACCGCTGATTGATACGGGGAGCCCCAATCCGATTTTGATGCCGGTCTGAAACGGTCCCGGTGTCAGTCGGACGCAGGCTTCCTGTTGTTTTTCTTCAGGAATTCCAGAAATTCCTTTTCAGGCAGCGGCTTTGAAAAGTAGAATCCCTGTATGTAATCCGCACCCATTCCGTCCAGGGTATTCAGCACGTTCTCCGTTTCTATGCCTTCCACGACCAGATGCATGTCTATGTCGTGCATCATCGAAATCGTGTTCTTTATTACGGTCCGTCCCTTTTTAGTATTTATGGTGTCTACCAGGCTCTTGTCGATTTTGACTATGGAAAGGGGAATGTCCAGTATCCTCTGCATGTTCGAATATCCGGTTCCGTAGTCGTCGAGCGAAATTGAGAACCCCGCCTCCGAAATCTTCCTTATGTTTTCCGCCATTATGTCGCTGGAATTGTCGTATGCCGATTCGGTAATCTCGAAGTTTATCTCCGACGGCCTTATGTTGAAGGATTTCTGAAGGCTGAATATCTTCCTGCTGAAATTCCTCTGTATGCACTGCGAAACAGAAAGGTTCACCTCTATGTACTTGAGCCCCAGGTCCTTGAAGTTGTTCTCCGAAACGAACCTGAAAACGTCCTGCAGTATGAAGTCGCCTATCGGAAATATGAATGAACCCTGCTCTGCGGCGGGGATGAAGAGTCCGGGCGGAACGAAACCGAATTCCGGATCCTTAAGACGTATCAGGGCCTCCGCAGAAACGAAAGACTTTTCCTTGATTGAGTATATGGGCTGGTAGTACATCTCCAGCTGCCTGTTCTTTATGGCCCTGTCGAGGATTTTGTTCATGCTGTTCCTGATCTTGAAGTCCTTTGTCGTAACCAGTTCCGATGCAGGCCTGTAGATTACTCCGGGAGACATGATTTCCGGGAATACGGCGGCAAAGTGGAGGAGGCTGTTTACGTCGGGAATGTCCTTCGGGAACCTCAGCGTACAGATTTTTTCCTCGAACCTCAGTCCGAATTCACTCAAATCCTGCATCTGCGCCTTGAACGTTTCTATTTCCTTGGATACGGCTCCCTCAATGTCGAAGCTGTCGGAACCTACCGTTATGAAAAAGCATCCCGACTGGTCGAAATATATGTTCCGCTTCTGGCCGTAGTAAGCGAACCTTGAGTCGATCTGCCTTGCAATCCTGGTTATGTAGCTCTTGAATTTCTTTTCTCCCAGATATGAGCGCACCTGATAGGAATTGGTGAGCCTTATCAGCACAATTGAAACGCTGTCCTTGGAATGGCTGTATTTATGCATTTCGTCCAGGAAGGACTTGTAGTTCAGTATGCCGATTTTCGGATCCATGGTGTCTTCCGGCTTTACGACCAGGACCAGTACGAGCAGGAGTGAAATGCCCATTGAAAGCATCTCGACGAGCCACTCGGGATGAAGGAACTGTATCAGGATGGAGATGAATGTCAGCGGGTACTGGAGCAGGAGGATTATCCACCTGTCCCTCTCTATGTACCTGTAGCTGGTCATGAGGTATCCGGCGCCTATGAGCGAATAGCATAGCGAAAGCACGTAGATTGCGTTCAGGACTGGTCCCCTTGAATAGCCTTCGGTTGCGGTTATCGTGAATACCTTTCCCGTAAACAGGTTTGAAAGTATGACCGCCGCTATGATTATGTACGGAGCGTAAACCAAAGGTACCCTGAGGTACTTGTTCAGCTTCAGGACCGGCTTTATGATTACCAGTATGAACACGATGTAGAAGAGGTTGCTCGCATTACGGAGCAGGAAATATCCGTATGAAAAGAAATGCGCCCAGAAAAGCCTGTTGTCGGAGATGGGCTTCAGTCTGGGAAGGGTTTCCATGCCTATGTCGAAAAATGTCGTCAGTATCATGCAGATGATTACGGCTACGAAAGTCTTGTTTCCGGTCCCGTATGCAAGG
>CACYBG010000080.1 GCA_902772605.1 uncultured Spirochaetaceae bacterium | reverse complement strand
CAGTTCAGCCCGACGGATATTCGCTTCTGCGTACGAAAACGAATTTCGATGAGTCCAAGAGCGATTTGCTGAAGAACCTTGCGGGAAACATCGATTCGGTCAAGCAGCTCGGAAAGGTCAATGACCGTCTGGATGCCATGGAAAAGATACTGTCCACAATCAAGCGTATGTCGTCCGCAGAGCCTGTGCATCCTTCCATCAAGAAGATAGACGCGATGCTAGAAAAGAACGAATTCACTCCAAGCTTCATCGAGGAGATAAACGTCAGGATAGGAAACGAGCTTACGGTCGGCGAACTGGATGATTTCGACCTGGTTCAGGAAAGCGTAGTGGATTGGATCGGTGAATCGATAAAGGTTGCGCCCCATTATCCGAAGAAGTCCAGCAGCATGAGCCATACCATCATAATAATCGGACCGACCGGAGTCGGAAAGACCACCACGGTTGCGAAGATGGCCGCCACCATAATCAGGAAGGCCAGGAAAGCCAAGGGCGAGCATCCGAAAATCGTCATGATAACGACCGACAAGGAACGCATAGCCGCCAAGGAACAGCTTGAACATTACGCTGCCGTCATGGAGGCCGAATTCTTCGTCGCATCCACACCGGAGGATTTCGAGGAGCTTTACAATTACTATAAGTCCAAGTCCGATTTCATCTTCGTGGATACCAGCGGATACAGTCCAAGGGACCTTGAGAGCATCGGAAAGCTTCACAGCCTTCTGGACGTCGATGGAATGAAGGCGGACATCTATCTTGCAGTCAGCGCGATGACCAAGTCCAGCGACCTGGAGAACATACTCAGGAATTACGACTCCTTCAACTACAGGACAGTCATAGTAACCAAGTGCGACGAGACCGTATCGTATGGAAACGTGCTCAGCGTCCTGGCGGAAAAGAAAAAGCAGGTGTCCCTTGTTTCGTTCGGACAGAAAACCCTGAACAACATGAGGATTGCGCATCCGTATTTCTTCCTGAAGGGCCTTACCGATTTTGTCGTGGACAAGGATCATATAATGGAAAAATTCGGTCCGGATGAGGGGCTTGGCGAAGGATGATGGGAAACAGACGTTTTTTTTCGGTGTCCGACGCGATTAAACTGCTTTTTTCGGCTGAAAATCCATAAAAATGCAGAAGTTTTTTGAGGTTTGCTTAATATTTTGGAAAACTTTATCGACAATTTTAATATACAGTATAAGTTAAATTTTTTTTATAAAAATTTTTTTTAAGGAAAAGTCGGATCGTAGCCCAAGGGTTTCGGACTTGGTTTTCCTAACGAACATAAAGCGGGAATGCGTATGGGAATGGAAGAACAGGCAAATGAACTGCGTGCCATGATGGGCACTGCCAGCACTGCAGAACACAAGACAAGGATAATCGCCATCACCAGCGGAAAGGGTGGAGTCGGAAAGACCAACATAGCCGTTAACATGGCCATTGCCTATGCTGAAATCGGAAAGCGGGTCATACTGATTGACGGAGACATGGGGATGGCAAACGTCAACGTCCTCCTGAACATCGTACCGCGCTACAACCTTATGCAGGTCATAAACCATCAGAAGAAGATGAGCGAAATCATCCTCGACACTGAATTCGGCATAAAGTTCATTGCGGGTGCAAACGGTTTTTCCAAGATTGCTAACCTTTCAAGGGAGGAACTCGAATACTTCACCAAGGAATTCGCATCCCTCGCCAATGCCGACATAATCATAATAGATACCGGAGCCGGAATTGCAAACAACGTGCTTCAGTTCGTCGCCGCGGCCGATGAGGTTTACGTGGTTACGACGCCTGAGCCGACTGCAATAACCGATGCATACGGAATAATAAAGATAATTTCCACCGAGCTGGTAAACAGGGAGCTGAACATCAAGCTTCTGGTAAACAGGGTTCATTCAGCCGACGAGGGCAAGAGGATTTCCGACAGGATAATTACCATCGTGGCTCAGTTCCTTAATTACAAGGTGGATTACATCGGTTTCGTATATGACGATCCGGTGGTTCAGACTTCGGTAATCAGGCAGAAGCCGTTCATGGTCGTAAACCCGACTTCAAGGCCGGCCGTGTGTCTGAAGCATATAGTCGGAAGGATTGAAAAGACTGAAATAGATACTTCCGCGGGTGTCACGAATTTCCTGAAGAAGTTTGTGGGCGGAGCGAAAAAGAAAAGGTGATTTTACCTGCGTTTCATTCTGTTGCTTGACCGCAGCTTGATTTTACCCTAATCTTTATTGGGAACCTCTGAAAACTTCCGTTTTTAGAGATGCCCTATTGTAAAAAATGGAGGAACATTGTACATGCGCAGCTTGAAAAAACTGATCGTACCTGCCGTCGGCGGATTTGCGCTGTCATTTTTCATAAGTCTTATCGCTACAAAAGGAAACTTCGGGGCGGCTCTGCTCAGGGGCATCATTTTTGCAGTCGTTTTTGCCGGACTTTTTTTCCTTATCGACTTTCTTTTCACCAGGTTCCTCGACGGATCTTCCGGCGAACAGACGGCACGTAAGCCCTCTGATGCTGGACTTGGTGCGAAGGTCGACATAACGCTTTCCGATGAAGACCTTGCAGATGACGGTGAAGACCTGAAATTCTTCGTCAGCCAGAACAAGGTCGGAATGGGTCAGGTAAACAGCGAAATCGACGGAGCTGAAGGAGTGCCGCCAGTTCAGCCTCAGGCTGCATCAGCTTCGGTCCGCATGGAAGCCGAGCCGGAACCGACTGCATCTTCAGTTTCCGCTTCAAGGCCTTCCGCCGGTGCACCTGTTGCAGAAGCCAAGCCTGTCGTAAAGGCACCTTCTTCAGAGCCTGAAAATTCCTTCAGACCGGTCCCTCTTGGAACTCCGGAGCCGAAGGTTCAGAATCCGGAAGCCGAAAAGGTGCAGGACCTGGATTCACTTCCTGAGATTTCAGATTTTGATTCCGACCTTGGATCGGATGAATCGTCATCTTCGTCAAGGAATGACGACGGATATGTCGATGACAGCGATTTTTCAGGATCGAATTCATCCCTCTACAGCAGGCGTAAACCTGGGGATGATGCTTCTGCGGGGCATGATGCAGAGACCCTTGCAAAGGCCATACAGACCATCCTCAAGAAGGATGAGTAGTTTGTTGGGGGAATCCTGAAAAAAAAACTTCGAAATGGATTTTCAGGATGACCGTGGTTTTTGATGGAGCCCGTTTCGTGCCTTGCGCATCGATTGGGTTCCGTTGGATTTTTTGCCGGATAGCATGGCGGACGTCCATGGCTTTTGTTCATAGGCCGTTCGGAAAATCGGTTTTAGGTCTCCTTTACCGGGGCTTGAAATATTCAGGGTTGCACCGACTGATTCTTGAGGTGAACGGTGGGTGCTTCCAGACAATTTCCTGTTTTGCGTTTGCGTTCAGGAAATAGCGAAATTCAAGGTGACGTCGGTCGAATCGGTTTCGGCTCGTCCGGTGCTGCCTTAAGGGTGTGGAGAATGGGAAATTCGCTTGTTGAGGAAAAAACTGAAGAAGAACTGTGGCATGAATTTAAGAAGACTAAATCCCCAGCCATCCGTGATAAGTTTATCAGACAATATATGCCTTTGGTTAAGTACGTGGCGGGAAAAGTGTCCACGGGAATGCCTGACAGCGTAGAGTTTGACGACCTTGTCGGTTACGGGCAGTTTGGACTTTTGGATGCAATCAATAAATTTGATCCTGATAAAAACGTAAAATTCAAGACCTATGCAGTTACAAGGATACGCGGTGCCATATTCGATGAGCTGCGCGAGCAGGATTGGGTTCCTCGTTCAGTACGTCAGAAGTCCCGGGAAATTGAGGATGCCATAGCAAATCTGGAAGCAAAGCTTGGACGCTCCGCCACAGATGCCGAAGTCGCCGAGTCCATGGGAATGTCGGAGAACGAGTATCAGACGGCCATAATGAAGGTCAGCGGAACAAGCATACTTTCATTGAACGACGTGTGGTATTCCGGAGACGACAGCGACCACATGTCCATACAGGATAACATAGAATCCCCTGCGTGCCTCAATCCGGACGTAATCGTCGAGAGGGAAGAGGTCCGCAAGGTCATAATAGAAGCAATCAATGAACTTCCCCAGAACGAAAAGATGGTCATCGTGCTTTACTATAACGAGGACCTGACTTTCAGGGAGATAGGTCAGGTGCTTAATGTCAGCGAGAGCCGCATAAGTCAGCTTCATACCAAGGCGAACATGCGGCTGAGGGCAAAACTGACGAGCATCAGGAAGGGCATATTCTGAGCTTTTTTTAAGCTAAGCTTCAATCCTGGAAATTGCAGGGAGCGGTTTTCAGGAATTGTCAAAATATCTGGGAATTGAAGGTTGGCCCTGTGGATGTCGGTCAGCATTCCCTGAGGAGCGGTTATGGTAACACTGGATAAAATTCGTTCAGATTTGAGCGTTCTTTTGGAAGTCGATAACGAGATAAAGTCGGTGGAGGTCCGCGGGGCTACCATCGAGGACTGCCTTGACGATGCTGCCGTACAGCTTGAATCCAAGGTCGCACATCTTGAATTCGAGGTTCTGTCAGCCGGCTCCAACGGTATGCTGGGACTTGGCAAAAAGCCCTGGGTTCTCAGGGTGTATCAGAATCCGAAGTTCGTCAAGAAGGGGAAGGAAGAAAAGCGCGCATCTTCAACGGAAGGAGTCGTCGAGGAGGAGGAGAAGATTCTCGTTACGGACGGACTCTATTACATCCGTCACTTCGGAAGCGAAATCAACCTCAAGATCGTGCTTCCCGTCGGTGGAGGAAAGCCTGTCAGCGTCAATTCCGTACTTGGAGACATCAACAGGCCCGATACTATGGAAGTCGGTGAAGGCCTCATAAAGAAGCTCTGCAAGGAAGGTACGGACGGAGAATACGTCAGCGTCGGCATATACAAGCATGTTGCCGCAGGGGATGCAATTTTCAGCGTGGACATAACGCCGGACGAAATGAGCGCAACAATCCTTGTTTCATCCCCGGGACCGAGCGGTTCGGAAATTTCAGCCGAAAACATCAAGCAGAAGCTTAGGATTCAGGGTGTCGTTGCCGGCATAAGCGAAGAGAAAATCAGCCAGTTCGTCGATAATCCCGTATACAACATTCCTTATGAGGTTGCAGCCGCTGTAAAGGCTCAGGACGGAAGGGATGCATACATCGAATATAAGTTCGAGACCGACAGCACCAAGCTGCGCCTTGAGGAGTCCAAGACTGGACAGATAGACTTCAAGCAGATGAACATGATTCAGAACGTCGTTGCCGGTCAGCCTCTTGCCGTAAAGATGCTTCCGGAACAGGGTAAGGGCGGAAAGACCGTTCTCGGACGCTACCTTGAGGCTAAGAACGGAAAGGACATTGCCATACCGCTTGGACAGAACGTCACTCTTGCCGAGGATGGATGCACTATCCTTGCAGCCTGCAACGGTGAGGTCCTTCTTCAGGGAAACAAGATTTCCGTCGAACCGGTCAGGGAGGAGAAGGGCGTCAACATCAAGACCGGACACATCGACTTCATGGGTACCGTCATCGTCCGCGGAAACGTCGAGGATGGATTCAACATCAAGGCCGATGGAAACGTCGAAATATTCGGTACCGTCGGAAGCTGCCGCATTGAAGCCGGTGGAGACGTCGTCATTTCCCAGGGATTCGTCGGAAGGCATATCGGAGAAGTCATTACGCCTAAGACCGTTTGGGCCCATCACGTTGAAAACGCAACCATCAATGCCGGTGAATATGTAATAGTAAACGACAGCATCATCAACTCTGAGGTCAATGCAAAGAAGAAGATTGTCCTCAGGGGTAAGCGCGCACAGATAAGCGGCGGTCACCTGATTGCAACAGAGGAAATTACAGCCAAGACAATCGGAAATACCGGTGGCGTCGAAACCATCCTTGAGGCCGGCATGGATCCTGAGTCAAAGAAGCGCATTGTCGAACTTCAGAACAGACAGAAGCAGCTTGTAACCGAACTTGAGGGAATCGACAAGGAAATCGCCCATCTCGAGGAACAGAAGAAGGTCAGGCGCGCACTGCCGAAGGATAAGGAAGAGAACCTCAGCAACCTCATCAACAGGAAGCAGGAAATCGACGATCAGAGCAACGAAATTTCCACTGAGATTGCAACCCTTGAAGCCCGCCTTAAGGACCTCAAGGTAGTCGGAAAGGTCAATGCGTCCGGTACGGTATATCCGGGCGTAAAGGTTTATGTCCGCGACACCTTGGATGAAGTCAAGAACGAGGTGAAGGCGGTCACATTCTATTTTGACGATCAGACCAAGCTTGTCCGTCGCGGCAAGTACAGCGCAAATCTTGACGACATAAAGGGACCTGATGGCTATACATCCAATTGATCTGTCTACCGTATACTCGCAGATAGACAACGTCGCAAAGTTCAACGCTTCTCAAAACCAGGCGGCCCAGATAGCCAATCAGCAGGGCATCGACAAGGCTTCCCGTGTCAACCTGAAAAAATCACAGGCCGTAAAGGAGACTCCGAACGACAGTGCCAATGCCGCTACCGTAAAGCAGGACGGACGTCAGGGAGGTTCTTCAGGTTACGGTGAAGGGACTGAAAGGAAGCGCAGGAATCCGGAGGAGGAGGAAGAGGAAGTTCCGAGCCAGATAGTGATTTCCGATCCCCGCCTTGGACAGCATATCGACATTACGGGGTGATTTGTATCTATGGTCGTTCTTGGAATACTCCTATGCATATTTAACATGGTCATGTGGCTCCTTGCAATCGTTAGGTTCCGCAAGATTTTCTCAACGGACGACATCGTGAAACGGACGCGCGATGAACTCGACACCATGATGATGGAGATAAACCGCAATGCAGAGCGCAACGTAAGCCTGATAGAGGACAGGATAAAGAAACTCCACGAGGCCATGGCGGATGCCGACCGTCACATGGAGATACTCAGGGGGGAACTCAGCAATACGGAAAAGTCAAGGGCGTTCCAGTCCAAGGTTTCCGTTTCGGAGCCTTCAAGGTACGGTTCCAACAGGATTTCACTTGCACCGGAAGTCGATTCTGCTGAACTGAGGAAAGAGACGACCGTAAAAAAGACAAGGACCTATTCAAGGAAGTCTTCTTCAAGGCCTGTCCAGACGCCTGCTCCTGCCGACGATGCCGAAATCATGGAAAATCAGCCTGCTGTCGAGCCTGAGAAAACCGTTCAGACCGGACGCCCAAGGGGACCTCTTGCATCCTATCAGCATGAACTAAAAAGGAGCGTAAAGGTACCTTCCGAAAAAGCCGCACCCGTTGAAGATGATGGCGATGCGCTTTCCCGTGAGATGATAGACAGCATCGTAAGGAAATCCTCACTTGAAATTGAGTCTCTCGAAGAAGGTGAAAATCCTGCATCCAAAGCCGATGACGGACCCCAGGTCATTGTCGCCCCGAAACTCATAAGGCCGAAGAAGAGCAAGAAGGAGCAGGTGCACGACCTTTACGAAACCGGAATGACGGTTGAAGAGATTGCAAGGCAGCTCAAGATTGCAACCGATGAAGTTGAATTCATAGTAGAAATGTTCAAGTAGGATTCCTAAGGAAACACACGGGATTCTCTGATATTCCTGAAAAAAAGCCTAAACCTTAAATAAATAATTCCGATACTTGCTTTTTCAAAAAAACGCTGTATAATGAATTTTATGGGTATATTAACAGTAAATAAAGAGAGGTTCGGTGTGCTTTCCGACGGCAGGGAAGTCAGCCTCTATACGGTTTCCAACGGTGTCATGTCTTTTTCTGCATCCGACTACGGGTGCACCCTCACAAGCATAGTTCTGCCAGACTCGAAATTTCCTGCATGCAGCGGAAAGACCGTTGACGTGCTGCTTGGATTTTCAACTCTTGAGGGATGGATACAGGACGGATCTTGCTTCGGAACCGGTGTCGGCCGTTTTGCAAACAGGATAGGAGGGTGTTCCTTCACTCTCGACGGAAAGAAATACTGCCTGGACGACAATGATTTTGGACGTACCCTTCACGGCGGATTCGACCGTTGGGAGAAAATGCTGTGGAATTCCCGCATCGTAAGCACGGAGCACGGACTCGGCGTTGAATTCTTTAGGCGCAGTCCGGACGGAGAACAGGGCTTCCCGGGAAACGTGGATGTAAGCCAAATCTATACGCTGGATTTGAACAACAGACTTACCATAGAGTACAGGGGCGTAACGGATAAGGCGACCCCGCTCAACATAACCAATCATGCATATTTCAACCTCAAGGGCTACGGCGGAGGTTCCGTAAGGGATCAGGAGCTTTGGTTCGACAGTTCGCACGTTCTTGAAATAGGCGAGGACCACATACCTACGGGAAAAAGAATCGATGTTTCCGGAACTCCGTTTGATTTCAGGACTCCGAAGCTCATCGGCAGGGACATTGAAGGTGTCGCGCCCGGATACGACCATTTCTTCTGTGTCGAAGGCTATACAGGGGACGGTTCGCTCAGGGAATTCTGTACCGTAAGGGATCCTGCGAGCGGAAGAAAGATGACCGTAAAGACCACTCAGCCTGGCATCCAGCTCTATACGGCCAATTTCATAGATGGAATCAAGGGAAAGAACGGATTCTGCTACAGTAATCAGGGTGCTCTGTGCCTTGAAGCCCAGGGGTATCCGGATGCTCCGAACAAGAGCGATTTCCCGACGTCAATAGTTCGTCCGGGTGAGGAATATCATCAGCTGACTAGCTATTGCTTTGAATTTTAAACTTTTGCGGAAGTTGCCCGACAGCCTTTTCAGGTGTGTGCGACGGGCGGTTTTCGTTGTTAAAGCTAAATAAAATTTCTAAATAGAGAGGTTACGATGGACGTCCAGTTACAGGAATTGATTGACAAAATCAAAAGAGACGGTGTCGCCACGGCAGAAACTGAAGCTCAGAACATTCTGTCTGAAGCTGAAAAAAAAGCTGCTTCCATAATCAGGGAGGCAGAGGAAAAGGCTGACAGCATCATAAGGAATGCGAAGGCTGAAACTGAAAGGATGGAAAAGGCCAGTGAGGATGCGATTGCCCAGGCTGGACGGAACCTTATCATATCTTTCCGTGACGGCATAAACAGGGAGCTTTCTGCATTGGTGTCTTCCGCTACGGAAAGTGCCTATGATAAGGACGTGCTCAAGAAGCTTGTTCCTGAAACCGTAAAGGCATGGGCTTCAAACGCTGATGCAGAGGGATTGACGGTCCTTCTTTCGGCGAAAGATTTGAAGGCCTTGGAATCAAGCCTCAAGACCGCACTCAAGTCTCAGATTTCAAAGGGTCTTGAGATAAAGGCTGACGCTTCCCTTTCATCAGGATTCAGAATCGGAACGAAGGACGGAAGTGCTTTCTACGACTTCAGTGCAGAAGAAGTTGCCGGCCTGTTCAGTTCATACCTCAATCCGAAGACGACTGAACTCATGAAGAGGGCCGCTGCAGGACTTCCGCTTGAAGAGCCCGCCGCCACGAAGACTTCGGAAGAAAAGGATGCTGAGCCTGCAGTCAAAAAGACGACGAGACGTACAAAGAAGGCCGCAGCTGACGTGGAGTCAAAGGAAACAAAGTAGTGGAACATCTCTATTATTTAGTAGCACAGCTTCCAGCTTTCAATGTGAATGGCGAAGCCAACGTTAAGCTTCCCATTACCACGGAGTATTTTAAAGATTTGTGCATGCGCTTCATGAATGCAAGGGACAGTCAGGTTGCGCAGAATCTTAGCCTTGAACCTCCGCGTGAAAGAGTAGCGACTGGCTCTGCATTTCTTGATGAATGGTACGAAAAGGAACGTAACCTACGATTTGCATTGGCTCAGGTTCGTGCACAGAAGATGAAAAAGGATGCGAACGTTGTTCCCATAACTACGGACGGAGAGGTCATTCAGGCCGCCCGTACGGCAACGGGAATGGACAGTCCCCTCAGCGCCGAGCAGTTCTTGAATGAATACCGGCTTGGCGTACTGGACAAGATTTCGCCTCTTGATATGTTCTCTGTGGATGCAGTCTACAGTTACGGGCTAAAATTGATGCTGACTGAACGCATGAAGAAATTCAATCGGGATGAAGGCCTTGCTTCGTACCACAAAATTTATGATGAGATTCTTGGAGAAAAGAAATGACTGATACAAAAGGCAAAGTAGTTG
>CACYBG010000079.1 GCA_902772605.1 uncultured Spirochaetaceae bacterium | reverse complement strand
GTTTTGGGAATCGGGGATTTCGTGCATCAGCCGGTGCGAACTTTGAGCCTTGGTCAGAGAATGCGTGCCGATCTTGCCGCTGCATGGCTTCACAATCCTGAAATACTTTTTCTGGATGAGCCGACAATCGGACTGGATGTTTTGGTCAAGGAAAAAATCCGCGGTGCAATCAAGATGATGAACGAAAAATACAACACGACCGTAATCCTTACGACTCACGATATGCAGGACATTGAGGATCTGTGCAGGAGAATCATAATAATCGACGAGGGTAACATCATATACGACGGAACCCTGGAAAATGTAAAATACCGCTTCGGTGATTTGAGGACACTGACCGTAAGTCTGCGCGATAAAAAAACGGATTCGGAGCTTTGCGATTATGACGGCAGATTAAAATTTACAAGGGATGAGGAAAACGAAAAAAAACTCATAATCAAATTCAATGCGCAGGAAATAAATCTGGAGACCGTGGTCAATTATGTTTTCAATCAGCTCGGTGCCACGGACATGAAGGTTGAAGAAATCGGGATTGAGGATGTGGTGAAAAAACTTTTGTAGGAAATCAATATGCTTAAAAAATATAAACCTTTTTTCAAGGCCGGTGCCATGGGCCAGATGGCATACAAATTCAATATACTCAGCTGGTTTGTGATTTCCATTCTTGAATGGACCTGCCTGATATTCCTTTGGTTTTCCGTCTACAGGGCTAGCGAGGGTGGAATGGATTCCGTGATAAACGGTTTTTCTTTCAAGGAAATGATTGTCTACACGGTTTTCATAAACATAATTACTTTTGCGGTTTTTGTGAACGAAACTTTCAGACAGATAGCGGACGAAATAAAAGACGGAACGATTGCGATTTCTTTTATCCGTCCGATTTCATACCGCGGTCGCTTTGTCGCTCAGAATCTTGGAACGGTGACGATGAATTTTCTGATTCTTGCATTGCCGTCGATAGCCGTGAGCATGTTCGTGTTTATAAAAATCGGTTTTCTGTCGTACCCCGGTTTCTGGATTTTAGCGAGGAGCATCGTCTTTTTTCTTCTGACGATTTTTTTTGCGGTGCTCGTCAATGATTCAATCAGCTACATTTTGGGAATCCTCTGTTTTTACACGACACAGGCATGGGGCATTAACCAGATGCGCGAAGTAATCGTGAGTTTTCTTGCAGGCGTTTTGATTCCGGTTTCCTTTTTTCCCGGAGCGTTCAATGATGTAGTGAACGCATTGCCGTTTGCGGGTCTTGCACAGAATCCTGTTTTGATTTTGCAGGGAAAAACAAGTCTCGGCGAGTCTGCGATTATGCTTGGAAAAAATGTTCTGTGGCTTGTCGTCTTTGAATTTTTCGGATGGCTTTTGTTCAGGGCCGCAAGTAAAAAAGTGACCGTGCAGGGAGGCTAGAATGAATTATCTGCGTCTTTATTGGGTTTTTCTTAAACGCTCGTTTGTCGCGAACATGGAATTCAAGGTTGATTTTTTTATCGGCGTTGCGGGATTTTTCGTGCAGAACCTTGCGTACATCCTTACGATTTTTTTTATCGTGAATTCAATTCCGAGCCTCAACGGATGGAACATGTACCAGATGGGATTCCTTTATGGATTTACGCTCATGCCGATTGCGGTGGACCATCTTTTTACCGACGAGCTTTGGAGGATTGCATATTTCCGTGTGGCGCGCGGAGATGTTGACTGTTATTTTTTGCGTCCCGTGAGCGTCCTGTTTCAGATTATTGCGGAGCGTTTTCAGCCGGACGCATTGGGAGAGCTTGTCCTTGGAATCGTGATGATGGCAATCTGCGGCTCAAAGTGCGGGATTGTCTGGAGCTGGGAATTCGTTTTGCTTTTTATTGTCGCGACATTTTGCGGTGCCGTCTGCATTACTTCAATCAAAATCTTCGGTGCAAGCTTTGCGTGGGTTTTCAAACGTTCGGGCTACATCATCCAGATTCTTTACAACTTCCGACAGTATGCGCGCTATCCGCTTTCGATTTTTCCGAAGGTAATCCGTTACATGCTGACTTTTGTCCTTCCGTTCGGACTTATAAGTTCGCTTCCGGTGGAGACATTGTTTTTCAACAACCACGGCGCACTCTTTTTGAGCCTGAAGATTTTT
>CACYBG010000078.1 GCA_902772605.1 uncultured Spirochaetaceae bacterium | reverse complement strand
GTAAATTGCTCCGGTGAATACGGTTATTATCATCCAGATTTCAAGCGCTGCAATGACACTTCCCACGTAAATGCTGGACGTTACGTTCGAACGGAAAAGATGATCCCTGACGTAGGGACTGTAATCCAAACCCGGAATCGTTTTTAAAAACAGTTTCTTTATTTTTTCCAATATCTTGCCCATAAGCCTTAGTCCTATCTGATTCTCCACTCTGATTTCAACTCTAACTATAAATTATAGCTCAATCTACAAAAAACACAAATTTTATTTAAAGAGTCTTTAGAAATTTCTGGAAAACTGTGATTTAAGCTAATTTGTTATATTATATGGAGTTGCAGGATTTTGAAGACTCCAGAGGAAGCGTATCCTCGTTAAGATTTACGTTTCCTAAATTCCATATAAGATTTGAGCTTGCCATTTACACCTCGTCCCGATATCTTCCATAATATTGCGTTTCCATGCTAGACTGACCGTTAAGAAAGAATTGTGAAGGGGTTGTCCTATGGAGAATCAATTAAAAAAGCAGAGGAATTCTTTTACGAGTTCCATCGGGTTTGTTCTGGCGGCTGCGGGAAGTGCGGTCGGTCTTGGAAACATCTGGCGTTTCCCTTATCTTGCGGCCAAGGATGGAGGCGGACTCTTTCTGTTCGTCTATCTGATTCTTGCGCTCACATTCGGTTTTGCGCTTCTGATTACCGAAGTTGCTATCGGACGTAAGACACAGGAAAGTCCACTCACGGCGTACAAGAAAATAAATTCGCGCTGGGGATTTCTGGGAATCTTTTCTTTTGTCGTTCCGTTCATAATCTACCCGTACTATTGCGTAATCGGTGGATGGGTCATGAAGTACATGTTCACCTATCTTGCGTTCCAGGGTCCGGCGGCGGTACAGGACGGATTCTTCGGCGGATTCATTACCGCTCAGTGGCAGCCGATTCTTTATGCGGCTATATTCGCCATACTCTGTTTCGTAATCGTCTACAAGGGTGTTGAGCATGGAATCGAGCGTTACTCAAAGATACTCATGCCGATTCTTGCGGTAATCGTTGTGTTCATTGCAGTCTACTCTCTTTTCATCAAGCACACGGATGCGGACGGAGTGACTCGTACTGGCTTGCAGGGTGCCGCAGTCTATTTCATACCGGACTTCAGCGGTCTTACGGTCCAAAAGCTTTTCACTGTCATCCTTGATGCAATGGGACAGCTTTTCTACTCGCTTTCTATAGCAATGGGAATCATGGTGGCTTACGGTTCCTACATGAAAAAGGATGTGAACCTTGGAAAGTCAATCAACCAGATTGAGATTTTCGACACGGGAATCGCGCTCCTTGCTGGAATGATGATTATTCCTGCAGTCTTTGCCTTCTCGGGAAAGGATGCCATGTCTGCGGGACCTGGACTCATGTTCATCACCCTTCCGAAAGTGTTCGACTCCCTTGGAAAATTCGGTGATTTCATCGGTCTGATTTTCTTCGTGATGGTCATGTTCGCGGCACTTACGTCGGCTGTTTCAATCCTTGAGGCTATCACTTCCAGCATGATGGACAAATTCAAGTGGAGCCGCAAGAAGTCCGTGCTTGTGATGGCAGGAACTACATTTGTGCTTTCGATAATCGTCTGCCTTGGATACAACGTGTTCTACTTCGACCTGAAACTTCCGAACGGTTCTGTGGGCCAGATTCTGGACATATTCGACTACGCAAGCAACAACATTCTTATGCCGATTGTAGGATTCCTTACCTGCATACTGATTGGATGGGTCGCAAAGCCGAAGACCGTCATCGAAGAAGTGACCCTCAACGGAGAAAAATTCGGACGCAAGACGCTTTATGTAATTATGATAAAGTTCGTTGCTCCGGTTCTTCTTTTCGTAATCCTTCTGACAGGATTTGGAGTGTTCCAGAACCTTTGATGTAAGTTTATCATCAATTGGCGGGCTGATTCGTTTCGGTCCGCCTTTTTTTTGCTTCGTACAGTTTTTTGTCCGCCGCCGCAATGAACGCCTGCATGGTCTTGTATTCGTCGCTGTAGATTGTGTATCCGAAACTGAACGAAAGGTCGTAGCTGACTCCGTCGTCCCTGCATATCCCTTCAAGTTCCAGCCGGGTCTTTTCGCACAGTTTTTCGGCAGCCTCATCTCCGTCAAGGTCGGCGATTATTATGAACTCGTCCCCGCCGTATCTTCCGATGAAATTCCTTGTGTCCCGATTGGCCCGCTTGAGTGCAGTTGCACACCGTATGAGTGCCTTGTCCCCTTCGACATGTCCGTAAGTGTCGTTTATCTTCTTGAATTTGTTTACGTCCAACATGAAAATGTAGAGTTTTCCCTTTTCGGAGTCGTTCCTCATCCTTGAACCGAGGTAGCGTAAAAGCTGGTTCCTGTTGTTAAGGCCTGAAAGCGTATCGACCGATATGAGGAGGTTCTGCAGGTCGATGTAGACGTAAAGGAACGAAAGCGTAATTCCTATGCTTACACTCGGTATGGCAGGGAAAATTATCTGTATGATACCTATGGCCAGCGGAAACACGAGGAACATTGAAAGGATCCTGTATTCGACGGTTTTAAGGTAGACTTCGCTTCTGATTGATTTGATAAGCGCATGGACGCTCGTTATTACCGTGTAGATGTGGCAGAGTATTACGTGCAGTACGACGAAATCTCCGCGGTGGTATACGTTGTTTTCATCGACGTAGAAAATCCATCCGGTAAAATACGATGCAATAACGGCGACTATGACTATTGCAACCGGAATC
This sequence comes from uncultured Spirochaetaceae bacterium, assembly GCA_902772605.1. GTDB lineage: Bacteria > Spirochaetota > Spirochaetia > Treponematales > Treponemataceae > Treponema_D. Next base: position 829 of record CACYBG010000078.1, on the reverse strand, counting down.
AGTGCAATCCGTTTCAGGACCTTGCTTTTCAGGAATTTAGAACCGAGAGCGGCTTCGACATAACAGAGCCAGTAGTAGCCCATCATGACGGAAACTATGTCGTAGATTGCATTGGTGATGAAATTGCATATCGGTGGTTCCTTTAGGAATCCGCCTTCTATGAGCGACCAGTTGATTTCGCACGCAAATGAAATCATCCCGGCAAGTATGGACTTCATGTAGTAACGCTGCTTCGTCTGCCTGTCGTAGTTCCTGAATACGCTGTAGAGGATAATCCCCATTATGGCTGCGCAGAACGCATTGATTTCAATAATCCAAGTGTAATCCATAAGGCGTGAACCTCCGTCGAGATTTTTACGTGAATTCCATGAATTTTAGGTGAATACTGATATTTTAACATAAGTTGTAGAATTTTGAAATTAAAATTAAGATGTTCCGCTTTTGACCTCTGGAATGTAAAAAAAAGGGCAACATAATTTAAAACAGATGTGCGGAACGGCATATTTTGTCGAACATGTCGAGTCTGAGACTTTTGGTGCAACAGGCGGAAGCGGGTGGCCGGAACGAAAAAAATCTGCACAAACGTAGTGCGGAAGCCTTTTTTCGGGACGGACACACGCTGGGAGACTGTTAAAACATATTTTGTTGTACTCGACATTTTTACTGACCAGATTTCGTTCCGCATAAATAATTTTATTTTCATGCTGAAGCCCTGATTCCTCAAGAACTTTTCCTTGAAAAATTTCAAATCTGGGGCGAAAATAGAGGAATGGGGAAGAAAAAATTCAGGTTTGCATTCGACTGTCCGTTTACATTGATTTTTGCACTT
>CACYBG010000077.1 GCA_902772605.1 uncultured Spirochaetaceae bacterium | reverse complement strand
TTTGAGGACTGATTTATGTCAAGACTTAAGACGGCCGTATTGGTGAGCGGAGGCGGAACAAACCTTCAGGCATTGATTGATTTCCAGACGGAAAAGGGTGAAAGCTGCCCATATGAAATCGTCTGTGTGATTTCCGACACGAAAAAAGCCTATGCATTGGAAAGGGCTTCAAATGCCGGCATTCCATCTGCAGTCTGCTCTCCATTTGCGGTCATGGGCGAAGAAAAGGCCAAGGCTTCCGACAGGGACACAAAGCGACTTGCAGTCTCCAATGCGGTACTTGAAAAATGCAGGGACTTCAAGGTTCAGGCGATAGTACAGGCTGGATGGCTTACGGTCCTTTGCGGCGACATACTCAGGGAATATGAAGGAAAAATCATAAACCTGCACCCGGCTCTGCTTCCCAAATTCGGAGGAGTCGGAATGTGGGGACATCATGTTCATGAGGCTGTCCTTGCTTCAGGCGAAAAGGAAAGCGGATGTACAATCCACCTTGTAAGTGCGGAATGTGACGGCGGAAAGATTCTGATTCAGAAGAAAGTCCCCGTCCTTCCAGGAGACACTCCCGACAGCCTTTACGAAAGGATTGCACCGGAAGAGCACAAGGCGATTGTTGAGGGCACATGCCTTCTTGCAGAATCCGCAGAATGAAACATCGGTTCTGAATCGATTCAGTGAAAAAAAATCACCCTGAAAATCTTTAACGGTTCTCAGGGTGTTTTCGTTTTTAAATGCTGTCCTTTTCGACTTCAACACACTTTATGTGAAGGTCATCAAGCTGGGCCTGTTCGACTTCGCTTGGACAGTTATCCATCGGTGACATTGCAAGATTGTTTTTCGGGAATGCAATCACTTCATGGATTGACTCCTCGTGCCTCATCAGCATTATCAGGCGGTCCAATCCAGGTGCGATTCCTCCATGCGGCGGTGCTCCGAACTTGAATGCCTGGACCAGAAATCCGAATGCCTTTTCTGCACGTTCGTTTGAATATCCGACAATCTTGAAAATCCTCTGCTGCAGTGCCGGATCGTTGATACGCATTGAACCGGATGCAAGCTCGTATCCATTGAGTACCAGGTCGTACAGGTCTCCCTTTACGGCACCCGGGTCGGACTCAAGCGTGTCCCAGTATTTTTTCTGCGGAAGGGTGAACATGTGATGCTCGGTTTCCCAAGACTGGGTTTCTTCGTTGAATGCAAAATAAGGGAAATCGATTATCCATGCAAAATGGAATTCATCGTTGGGATCGTAGAGGTTCAGGTCTTTTCCCAGCTGCTTGCGGACTGCACCAAGGGCTACACATGCCGTCTGCCATTTTTCGTCGCTTACGAACAGGAGAAGGTCGTTCTTTTCGGCACCGAGCCTGGAGCATATTTCGCTTTCCTTACCGGCAAAGAATTTTGCAATTCCGCCTTCAAATGCACCCTCTGCATTCACCTTCATCCACGCAAGACCCTTTGCATGATTTCCCTTTGCAACTTCTTCAAGCGCTTCAATCGTTTTCCTTGAATACTTGTCTGCAACGTTCTTTACGACCAGAGCCTTAAGTCCTGACCTCTTGTGACGCTCGATGGAGTGATCGGAATTTGCAGCTCCCGCCTTGAATGCGTTGAAATCCGAAAGTTCCGCCATGAACGCCGCATCCTGCATTTTAAGTCCGAAACGCAGATCAGGCTTGTCCGATCCGTAATAGTCAAAGGCATCGTCCCAACTGAGCCTGTCGAATTTTGCAGGAAGATCATAGTTCAGTGTCTTCTTGAAGATGTACTGCATCATTCCTTCGGTCGTAGTAAGGACTTCCTCGCGGTTGGTGAACGACATCTCCATATCAATCTGGGTGAATTCCGGCTGACGGTCTCCACGTGCATCTTCATCGCGATAACAGCGTGCAATCTGGAAATACCTGTCGAATCCGGATACCATCAGAAGCTGCTTGTAAAGCTGTGGTGACTGAGGAAGCGAATAGAATTTTCCGGGATGGACCCTTGAAGGAACCAGATAGTCGCGGGCACCCTCAGGAGTTGACTTTATGAAAGTCGGGGTCTCAATCTCCAGAAATCCCTTTGACGTAAGGTATTCGCGGGTTGCAAAAGTTACCTGTGAACGGAGGATTATGTTCTTCTGCATCGGATCACGGCGCAAATCAAGATAGCGGTACTTGAGGCGCAAATCTTCATTAGGAATGACTATCGATCCATCCTTCTGACGGACCTCTTCTACGCTGAACGGAAGTTCCTGTGAAGTCGTGAAAATCTCTATGTCGGAGGCTTCGACTTCTATTTCACCGGTCGCCATGTCCCTGTTCACGTCTTTTTCAGCACGGGCCGCAACGACACCTTCAACGGCGATACAGTATTCTGATTTCAAGCTGGAAGCGATTTTTTTGATTTCGTCTGAAGCTTTGTCCCCTACCATTACCTGTGTGATTCCATAACGGTCACGGAGACGAATAAAAACAAGACCGCCCAAGTCACGGGTGCGGCTGACCCAACCATTCAACACTACTTTCTTGCCGACATCAGCTTTGGTAAGCTCGCCGCAAGTTACTGTTCTCTTTGAGTTTTCCATAGTATCGGTATTTTATTCCAAACCGAAGATTTACTCAAGATTAATGAAGATTAATGTGAATGGCAAGCGCAAATCTTAATGGAATTTAGGAAACGTAAATCTTAATGAGGATACGCTTCCATTTTCGGCGGGAACCGGACGCAAGCTGTCGCTTGCAATGGCTGCTTGTCACGAACCCCGCCTCCCATTACAGCGTATCCTCAACCATCATAAAACTCTCCATGCAATATTTATTGCACTTGCCATTCACAACTTAATTAAAACGAGGGACGATTATTCTGGGAAAAACCTTCGTTAAGCATCTGATAACGTATAATATTGAGATTAGCGATTACACCTTGAATCCCGTAATCATCGAAATGACCTTTTCTGATGCCTCTTGATTCTTTTCGCTTGCATCCAGGGTCTCTTGGGACGC
>CACYBG010000076.1 GCA_902772605.1 uncultured Spirochaetaceae bacterium | reverse complement strand
ATACGTTCTGAAGTTGTTGTCTTACCAGAGTCAATGTGGGCACTGATACCGATATTACGTACTTTGGTAATATCAAAAGCCATATTGCTTACCTCTCAAAAAAGAATTTCCACGATAGATTTTTATGCAGGACAAGCATTAAAGGTCATCCCGGAAATGCCAGCATAGCCACAGGGCGAAACTGATTTTTTCGGGATTTCCTAAAAAAAAGAAATCTCTAATCCTAGCATATTTGTCAACTATAAAATAAATCAACATAAATTTCAATAGTATGGCATGAAAGCGAAAACAAAAAAGCATTAAAATCGCAGAAATACGGCACTTTCAAAGTCTGCCTACGGAATCATCGAAAGCGAAAAGGAAAGCGCGGCATTAAGTTCCACCCTGCCCCACCTTTTTCGGATTTCGGCGGAAAGCCCAAGCGATGCAGACGAAACTTCACTCCCTGCCATCGATGCGGAAAATGATGCTGACAAGGACTTCAGGACGGAATCGGACGGAGAAACGGCGGCGGAAAAATCCAGCGAAGACTTATCCTTACCCGGACCGCCATCATATTCATGCGAAACGGAAAAATCTGCGTCAAGCGCACTCCTCTTAAGCTTCACGGCCACGGCCGACGACAGTTTCCACGACTCATCCTCCCAGGAACGGTCAAAAGCCACCGATGCCGAAGAACGCTCGGAACTTCCGTTCAGCCTTCCGTCCCACCTGAAAAACAGATCCGGATAAAGGCTACGGTCATGCGAGCGACTTTCATTCACGTCACCCTGAAAAAAAAGTCCCGTACTTGCCTTGAACGGACCGAGTGCAAACCTGAACCAAGGATTCAGCTGAAACTGCATCCATGTCAAGACTTTCTTTCCCGAAACGGTCACAAGCGGACAGTTTGCGATGTAAAATCCCCCGTTCAAAACGAAACCGGAAAACGAAAGCGAAACGTTGGTGCGGAAAACGGGATGCAATCCACCGAAGGGACTTTGGTTCAGGGACCCGAACACGAACACCCCTGCATGCGGAAACTTCATGCGGAATTCCATGCTGCATCCGAAAAACCTGTCGTTCAGATAGGGTCTTTCATCGAAAAACCAAGACGAAGACCCGTCATTGCCATGTACGAAAGATGCTGCATTAAGCGAAAGTACCGACGACCGGACAAACGGAAGCGGAATCGATTTCGACACGGAGACGAAAAATGAATCATCCGAATCGGCACCGGCCTGAATTTCCGGCATCCAGGAATTTCTACCGTTCGGACGGAACTTGAGTGCCAAGGACATCGCTTTTTCAGAGGACGAAAAATCAGGGAGCGAAACCGAAATGCCCGAAGACGGAAGCACCGAAGCCTTCAATGCAGAGGAATGTGAAAGGAGCGGAGACTTCAGTCTGGATATCCCGCCCGAAAAATTCAACGTACCGGCATACAGCTCGATACCAATCGGAAGAAAACCGGGAGAAAAGGAAACCGAAGCACCGTAACGGAGCACAAAGGTTTCATCAAATGCATTCCACGACCCCATTCCACCGAAAGTTTCGGGAAGTTCCAGGAAGCCGACGTCGGGAAGCCCTATCGAAAGCACGCCCTTCACCCCGGAAAAATCCAGCTTGAACCCTGCATCAGCCTTTAATCTAGAGCCGCGAAAATCAGAAACCGATGCCGACTGAGAAACGGACGCGTAAAAATCAACTCCCCGGAAAGAAAGGAATTCCGACGGAAACATGCGGACCGAAATCAGACTGAAGAAAATCAATGGAAAAAACTTTTTCATACCATATATATACATATTCCGCAAAAATGACGGATGTAAAAAAAAATCCGATTTTTTTCAGAGGTTCACAAATCCTCATTTTTAATCTATACTCAAATTCAGTAATCCTGCCGAACTTAAGCCTTAGAAACGGTTATTTATCGGCACGGTTCAGGGGATTCATGCTCAGGTCGGATTCCTGCACGCCCGCTAACGCGGAGTTTAATAGGAGGCTTCAATGAAAAAGTTTTTCATATTGATTATCGCAGGCGTTTTACTGACGTCGCTTGCATCGGCTGCCACATCGGACGATTTGTCGGACACAGGGCTTTACGTCAGCTGCAACATTTACGGGGCAAGCGTTTACATAGACGGAACATACAGGGGAACGACGCCGCTTAAAGTCACCGGACTCGGACCCGGAAAGCACAGGCTTGAAGTTGCAAGGGTCCACTATTCCACCGACATTTCATACGTCAACGTCGAAGAAGGATGGATACGCGAGGCAAAATGCGAACTTGAAAAAATCAGCGGACTCCTTTCGGTTGCATCACATCCAGAGGGAGCCACAATCTACTGCGACGGGGATTTGACGGGTGCAACGAACATCGAGCTTGACGAGGGAAACCACATCATAACCGCAAAAAAATTCGGATATGAGAGTGCGGAAGAAAAAGTCTACATCAAGAGGAACGGAAACTATACGGTGGAAATCAACCTTGACCCCACGGAATTCGACATCGTATCATTCGATTCCGAGAAAACCATTTTCAACCCGAAGAATTTCAGTTCGCTGGGAAACATAGAATTCAACATTTCCGTAACCGCACCCGAAACCGGTGTACTTGAAATCACCAACCGCTACGATGAAGTCGTTTACACCAGAGACGTCGAATTCGTCACTTGGAACCAGAAGGAAAAGTGGATAGGAACCGACGCAGAAGACTACATCGTTGAAGACGGAGTTTACACGGCAACACTCAAGGCAGGCGGAAAATCGATTTCATACAGCTTCATGGTGGACTCAAACATCATCTACCCCATGCTCACCCCGACACCGAGCGGAATGGGAGTCGGATCGGTTGCAAGCGCACAGCTGAACCCGAAATCAACCTTCATAATCGCACTTGAGTCCGGCACACTCTTTACGTCCGAAGGCAGTTCTCCATTCTACGGAGTTCCAATCAACTTTTCACTCACATGGACGCCGACAAAATACATCGAGCTTCAGGGCTCTTTCTACAGTGCAATACAGTCAGGATTCAAATTCGGATTCAACCTCAGTGCAAAGGCCGCTTCATATCAGGAATTCGGAACACAGAAATTCTTCTACGGTGCATTCGT
>CACYBG010000075.1 GCA_902772605.1 uncultured Spirochaetaceae bacterium | reverse complement strand
TCACAAAAATCTTTCCGTCCATAAATCAATCCTCCAAAAATCATCTCCGCCGACAAACTGCAAGGGATTGACTGATTGATGACAACAGTACCAATCAGCGATTCCGAAATGCAATTCATAAAGTATAACACAGCTTTTTGATTTTTTGAAGGGAAAAATTCAGCACCCTGAATGACAAGGGCAAATCCTAAAACTCTACGAAACTTCCGAAAAATCCGGATGCGGAAACAGGTTCTCCGCCTTCAATCAGATGACTGACATCGCCAAGCTGCTGAACGCGAAAGACGACCTGCCCCGGTTCCCTTTCTTCGGCTCCAAGGACTGTAACAGATGTAGGGGCGACGTAAAATCCCTGCCAGAGCATAAGCGGCGAACATCCGACCAGATGGCTTATGGCTGCGAACATCACTCCCAGGTGACAGACAAAAACAAGGTTCCTGTCGTCAAGGTTTTTCTGAAACGCATCAAGGTGAGTGTCCACGGAAGCTTCTTCTTCAGTCAGATGGGGAAGACAGTTGTAAATCGGAATGTCCGGTGCCTGCCTTGTGTAGTCGTGCTGTTCAAGAACGGAATCCAATCCCGAGCAGACTTCCGAAAACTTTTCCTTAATGTTTCCTGATTTCATTGTCTTGGTTCCGTACCATGCATTCCTGTCGAAAAATTTTTTCTCGGCGAAATATCGTTCCGGCATCCAGTCCCAGCATCCACGCTCCTTACCCGTAAGAGGATCCTTAATCTTATAGTCGAATTCCTTGAGCCACGGAAGCGTTTCAGGCAGACAGCCGATTCTGTTGAGGAACGGTGAAGCGGTATCCTGTGCACGTCCATACGGAGAAACGTAAAGTCCGTCAATCTTCCATCGTGAAACCCTGTCGGCAAGAAGTTCAGCCTCCCTTTTTCCTTTTTCCGTAAGGCTGTTTTTTTCATAATCAGGATCGCCGTGTCTTATAAAAATCAAATGCATGATAAACTCCTATTAAGTCCCATTAACTCCTATAAACTCCGCGTAAAGGAACCGTCGATTGACACTTGAACCATCAATCAACGATTTCCGGCAGTTACTCTTCAAGAAAATTCAACCGATGACTTTCCCTTGGTAAAATTCCTTATCTGTTCGGAAAACTGAGGGCATTCGCTCGTCCATATTTCACCTTCGACGGAAACATCGGTCGAATAGTCTTCATTGAGTTTTGAAATGTGGTATGCCGGAAAAATCCTCTTGATGCCTTCATATGAACCGTAGTCCGCAGAAAAAATGAAAGCCGATTTTTCAACAAGTTCCTCGGTCCGGCAGATTTCCAGCACGGATTTGACTGCTCCACCATAGGCATGAACAAGTCCGCCCGTTCCCAAAAGGGTGCCGCCGAAATAACGGGTAACCGTAACCAGTATGTTCGTGATTCCGCTTCCCTTCAGGACATCGAGCATTGGTCGCCCTGCAGTTCCGGACGGTTCACCGTCATCGCTCATTCCGCTGGTTTCGGCATTCGGTCCCGTTATGAATGCATGGCACACGTGGGTTGCATCGGAATATCTGGACTTCTGTTCACGGAGCACGTCCCTGGCTTCGGACTGATTTCCGACCATGAACGCCTCGGCAATGAAACGCGAATTCTTTATGACCGTCTCGCATGAAGCGTTTTCGACAAGGACTTTCATGATTCAGACCCCAGATGATCCGACGAATCATTTTCAGTATCGACCTCGGTTTCCGTTTGCGAATCTGTACCCGACAGTTTTTCAGATTCGGGATTCAAATCGATTTCCGGACGGATTTCAGTTTCTGAATCACAGTCTGACTCATCCACATTTGCGGAAGGAATTTCCAGAGTCTCATCCTTGGAGTATTCCGAGACGTGCACCTCAAGGATTCCTGTCATCGAATAAAAGTAAACCGGAGTCACGAAATTCAACTTTATGAGTACGCGAATCTGCTGTAAAAGCTGCAGGAACGAAATAAGGCCTGCAAAAACGGTAAGCATGGAAGATGAATCCATCTGCGAAAAGATGTTTCCCAAAACCATCATTGCAATCCAGATTCCGATTTCACGACCGGCCGCATAGAATACGAATCCGACGAACCTGAAGAACTGTCCGAACAGAAGTCCTGCGGAAATCCTTAATGCACGGAACACGCCAAGGTCTCCCCTCCTGTAGACGACAAGCCAGATGTATACGAAAGGAATCTTTATGATGAAAAGCGTCACGCCGATTACGCCCGAAAGGACCGTGGATGAAGTCCAAAGCTTCTGCATTACTTCGGCTCCGTTTTCAACTGCATCGGAATCAAACGAAAGCATGCCTGTGGCACCAAGAATTTTCCAGGTGGCAAAACTCACTGCAGAGACCACGATTACGGCAAGGACCGTCATGGCAAGTGCAACCTTCAGAACCTTTTTCGACCTGTCCCTGAATCCTGAAAAAAGATGAGAAAGCGTCGCCTCCCTCTTTTCAATCATTCTGGAAAAGGTCACCCTCATTCCGTAATCAAGAATCTGATCGACTATGCTTACTGCAAGAATCAGGACGGGTGAAAGCAGGATGGTCGAAAGGCCGATGCGTCCTGACATGATTCCGAGCATGGAAGGTACGGTCGCTATCGCATACAGAAGATACTGCAGTATGAATTTCACCGTTACGGCAGATGTCGCGCGGCTTCCGTTCATACGCATGGTCTGATTCAATATCATCCTCATGACCTTATAGTCTGGTTTCAGAGTGTTTATCTTTTCCATTTAAAATCCCTGCGGAAAACATGCGGTCCGAAATCATCACTGGGAATCATTCAGATCGAGTTCACCGTCCTTCTGCACCGTAACCGTATCGGTTTCCTGAGTGGAAAGCCTTACTCCCAGCGTCTTGTGTCCCTTTTCCTCAAAGTCGGCGGAATTGAAAGATTCTTCCTTAATCTTGATTCTAGGCTTCTTTACGTAATGCAGCGTGAAATCGAATTTTTCCCTTGTGTCTATGTGAAGGACTTCCGTTCCCTCCGGAGCGAGCATATAGTCCCTGTTCATAATCCAGCTCGGTATCCTGCACCTCTTGATGTAGCACTGCTTCGTCTTCACGTCGCGGTAAATGACGGTGAAAAGAACGGATGAAATTATCTCCTTGTCGGCATAATTGCAGTACCACATTCCGGTATCGACAAAAAGCCTGTCGGGCACATCGCAAACCGTATAGATTCCCGACTTTCTGAGCACGAAAATCCTGTCGAACCTTGTGACCTTCAGAAGTTCCTGGCCGCCGAAAACTGACGTTCCGAGATATCCCTTGGCGGAATCGTAGCGGAGCGGTATGTCCCTCTTGACTATGGCCTTTGCATCGACCGAACTGAATTTTGCAATCATGGTGCGGCGTTCCAAATCCTCGGGCTTGAATTTCTTGAGCATTCCGTCCAGATATTCGATTGCACAGTCGGTAAGGTGTTTGAGCCTTTTTGCTATTTCCTTGAGGCGTGCATTGATTGCAGTGACCTGATCCCTGTTCTTGTTTATGTCGAAAAGCGAAATTCTTCTGATCGGAATCTTAAGGAGGTTTTCAACGTCGTCATCGCTCACTTCACGAATCAACTCGCGCTTGAACGGCTTGAATCCGGTCTTTACGGCATTGTTCACGTCCTCGGCGGTCTTCATCTGTTCAATCTTCTTGTAAATCCTTTCCTCGATGAATATGCGCTCCAGAGTCCTTGCGTGAAGTTCCTCGGTAAGCTTCTGCCTTTCGAATTCCAGTTCATCCTTTACTATCTGCGTAAGCTTCTTTGCATAGTACTTGATGATTTCGGTTGCGGACATTGCGACCGGCATGTTGTCCTTTATGACGAGCATCTGGCAGCTGATTGATTTTTCACAGTCGGTGAATGCATAGAGGGCCTTTTCAACGTCCTTTGCATACACTCCCCTCGGAAGCTTTATTTCAATCTGACAGTGGTCGGTGGTGAAATCGTCGATCGAGCTTATCTTGAGTTTTCCGCTCTTATATGCACTTTCAATCGAATTCATGAGGCTTTCGGAAGTCGAATCGACGGGAAGTTCGGTGATTACGATTTTCTTTTCGTCGCTCATGTCGAATTTTGCACGGGTAATCAGCTTGCCGTTTCCGTCGTTGTAATTCGTAACGTCAATCAGTCCGCCGGTAGGTACGTCGGGATAAACTTCGAACGGTTCCCCCTTAAGAGCCTTCTTTTCAGCCTCCAGAACTTCGCGGATATTATATGGAAGAATCTTCGTGCTCATTCCGACAGCAATTCCTTCCGCTCCTATTATCAATGCGACAGGAATCTTTGCGCGGAACACCACGGGCTCTTCGCTTCGACCGTCGTAACTCGGAACGTATTCGGTTATGTTCGGATTGAAAAGGAAGTCCTTCGCAAGAGGATTTACGCGACACTCGATGTAACGGGGTGCAGAAGCTTCGTCACCGGTATACATGTTTCCGAAGTTTCCCTGCCTGTCGATGAATATTCCCTTGTTTGCAAGCACGACCAGAGCCCCGCCGATTGAAGCGTCTCCATGGGGATGATACTTCATGCACTCACCGACAACGCCCGCAACCTTGTGGAAACGTCCGTCGTCGATTTTAAAGAGCGTGTGCATGATTCTACGCTGAACGGGTTTGAGTCCGTCTTCCAGATCCGGGATTGCACGGTCACGGATAACATAGCTTGCATATTCTATAAAGTTCTTGTCAAAAAGATTTTTTACAAAAGCCATAAGTCCACCTGCCCCTTACGCATCTATATCCTG
>CACYBG010000074.1 GCA_902772605.1 uncultured Spirochaetaceae bacterium | reverse complement strand
TCTTCGGCGATGTTCCTTTTGTTTACGGCTATGGAACTGACGTAAGGGGTTTTGTCTCCCTCAAAAAGCGTTGAAACCGTCATTGTTCCGGTCCCCAAAAACGGTGCAAGATTCCAGTCTTCAAGAGGTTTTTCCACAGGAATGTGGTCGTTGAACAGATAGCTTCTGACATATCCTGCAGTATCCGTTTCAACTGAAAAACCCTGTGCCGGTCCGTCGATTTCGTATCGCCAGGTTAAATGTTCACGTCCCTTGAGTGTCGGTAAAAGCATTGCTCCACAGAGAGAAGCCTGTCCCAGAATCATCGTTTCCAGGATGCCGGTTTTATGCTGGGCGCGCATTTGATTTACAAATCTGGTTCCGTGAAACATTGCGCCTCTTGCACGTCCGTCGCACAGAACGAAAACGACCATTTCATCTTTCGGAAGGGCCTTTATCTTCTTTTCCAAATCCTTGTCTTCAATTTCAGCTCTAATCATGGTTTCAATATATCAGTTTTTTGCAGATGTTAAAAGGAGATGAACTTCAATCCGGTGTGACGATTGGAATTTAATCCATGCACGTACGGCCGCCCCATTCTTTTGATTTGGATTTTTCGTATGCAATGGCTGCGTCAAAGTCGGCTTTCGGATTGCATTTTTTTTCGATTTCCAATGCGGTTGAATGAAGTCTCCTCAGGCAGTCGGATTTATCGTTGTAGCCCATCTTCGATTTTTCAATGCAGTCGCCCAATATGCGGATTGATTCGTCGTAAATGCGCGTGGGAACGGGAAACGGATGTCCGTCTTTTCCTCCGTGCGCAAAACTGAATCTGGCTGGGTCCCTGAATCGACTTGGGGTTCCGTGGATTACTTCACTGACCAGAGTGAGAGATTGGAGCGTCCTTGGTCCAAGCCCCGGGGTTAACAGAAGGGACTCAAAATCATCAGGCTGACTTTCGTAAGCGGTCGCCAGAACTCCTCCAAGCCTTTTCAAATCGACATCTTCTGCACGGACTTCATGATGGTTCGGAAGCATTATGTTTCGGCTCCCGTCATCCAGAATCACTTCACCGTCGATGTCAGAAAAATCTGTGCGCTCAATCGAACGTGAGTCGTTTGTGCTGCCATTGATTCCGTCGAAAAGTTCAAGCTGTCCGAAATCGTTTTTCTGTTCGTTTGGATTTCCAAGCCGGGCAATGTCGCTTATCTCCTTGATTATCCGCCTGGGCTCTTCGTTTGAAAGACTCAGAATCGAGTTGCGGGTGTCCCTTGCGTTGGAATCGGTAAGGTTCAGGATTGAGCCCTGGTTTTCTCCGGTAATCCCTGAATGAGGTTCGTCAACGAATGATTTCAGATTTGCCGAACACCAGTGGTACCGTCTTGCAGTTTTTGTCGCCGGATTCATGCCCTGCTGTACAATCGCCCAGTCGCCTTCATTCGAAAGTATGAAATTATGCTGATAGAGCTGGAATCCATCCTGCACGGCCGTATTGTCGATTTTTGCCGCCAATCTGCTTGCCCGGACCAAATCGTTGCCCGGAAGTCCTGTGTGGTCTGCCAGAAACAGAAGTTCCTCCGGGGTGCGTCTTGAATACTTTCCGCGTCCACCGCAGATGCAAAGACCGAATTCCCTGGCACGTGCGTTTATTCCGCGTTTCAATGCATACATTACCGACGTGGTGATTCCCGATGAATGCCAATCCATGCCCAGAACTGCACCCAACGACTGAAACCAGAGCGGGTCGCTTAATCTTGTGAGGACTTCTTTTTTTCCGTACTCAATCAAAAGGACCTGGACGATTTCCGTTCCCAAATCCCTCATCCTGTCTGCCAGCCATTTCGGTACGGTTCCGTGATGGAGCGGCAGATCGGCATGTCCGGTGCGCTTAATCATTCCGTCATTTTATCATAAAGCCACGGATTTGTGGTATCTGATGAGAGAATTTATCATTTGCATGCGGAGTTTCTGATGAACGCTTCCTGTATTAATCGGAAATCCTTAATTGCATAAAGGAAAAATATCATCTAAAATTAACCAAAACACAGATGGAGGAAAAAATGTCTGCAATGGTTCAACAGATTTTAGCCTTTGTGCTTTATCTGGGTATGATGGTTTTTATTGGTATCAGGTTTATGAAGAAGAACAACAGTTCCGAGGATTTTTTCCTTGGCGGACGTAAACTTGGACCTTGGACGACAGCTTTAAGTGCAGAAGCTTCGGATATGTCCGGATGGCTTTTGATGGGTCTTCCGGGGCTTGCCTATCTTGGAGGAATAAAGGAATGTTTCTGGACTGCCGTCGGTCTTGCGGTCGGAACATACCTGAGCTGGCTGATTGTTGCAAAACCCTTGCGCAAGTGTACCGTCACATTCGGCAACTCAATCACAATCCCTGAGTTTTTGAACAACCGTTTCAATGACAAAAAGCACATCCTTGGAACCGTTGTCGTGATTTTCAACATTTTCTTCTTTACGATTTACGTTTCATCCGGTCTTGTTGCATGTGCAAAGCTTTTCAACTCCGTGTTCGGACTGGAATATCATGTCGGACTTGTAATCGGATTGATTGTAATCCTGGCATATACGATTACCGGCGGATATTATGCAGTCTGTACGACAGATTTCATCCAGGGAAGCCTGATGTTCGTCGCACTCTTGATTACCGGTATCCTGATGCTGGTAAATATTGGCGGACCTTCAGCTGCAATCGAAAAGGTCGGTGAATTCGGTCAGAGGGCAATCAACGGTGACTTCAATGCCTTGAGCGAAAAGATGCAGGAAGCGTTTTCTAAAAATCAGTCTTATGGAGTGACTTCCATAATTTCTGCCGTCGTTTGGGGATTGGGATATTTCGGTATGCCTCACTTCATCATCCGTTTCATGGGAATACGTTCGAACAAGGAAATCAAGGTTTCACGTCGCATTGCAACGGTTTGGGTCGTCATTGCACTTGGCGTAGCATGTCTGGTCGGTTCACTGGGTGCGATTTACCTTCAGCCGACGATTTTGAATACATCAGCTGCAGAGACCGTTTTCAGCGAAACAATCAAGCAGATGTTCCCTCCGTTTGTCGGTGGAATTTTCCTCTGTGCAATACTTGCCGCCGCAATGAGTACTGCCGACAGTCAGCTTCTGGTTGCCTCATCATCATTCAGTCAGGATATTTTCAAGGGACTGATAAAAAAGAACGCCACGGATAAGCAGGTCATGAATGTAAGCCGCATTACGGTTCTGGTGATAGCTCTGGTTGCATTTGCCATGTCCCTGAATGAAAACAGTTCCATTTTCAGTTTGGTAAGCTATGCCTGGGCTGGATTCGGCGGAACATTGGGTCCAATCATCATACTGGCTCTTTTCTGGCGCGGATGTACGAAAAAAGGTGCAATCGCAGGATTCATAAGCGGTGGAATAACCGTTGTCGTATGGATCTGCTGCAAGTCTGTCAGTCCGATTTTCGGCATCTATGAAATACTTCCGGCATTCATAATCAACCTGATTGTAACTTTCGTCGTAAGTCGCATTGACAAGAACAAGGATGCAGAGATGCTCGCAAAGTTCGACGAATATAAAAAGGCGGCAGACTGATTTACAGTCAGTTGGTTTCAGCTGATTGAGTAACTGCTGATTAAGGCTCGGATGAAAGCTTTGGTGACTTGTGTTCACTGATTCATCCGGGCTTTTTTTTATCCGCTGATTTGCATTCCGTCGTTCGGTGGAAAAAGCCTTTTGTCGTGCTTGAACTGGTTTCTAATCAGTATGAAACTGAGTATGTCGATTATGATTATGTATGCCGTGAAAAATCCGGAGAATGAAATCGATTCGGCTGCTGGGCTCAAAAGAAAATCGTAGATTCCGTGGACTATGGTCGGGACGGCGACCGTCATAATCATGGGGCAGACGAATGATTTTTCATTTGCGGCGGAAATCTTTGCCTTGGAGAAAAAGAATCCCATGAACACTCCGAAACATGCGTGTCCTGGAATTGCAAATATGGCCCTGGAAAATGCTATTCCGTTTCCAAATGCAAGTATGTAACTGATGTTTTCCGCCGCCGCAAAACCGAGCGATGATGAGACTGCATAGACTACGCCGTCGTAACTGTAGTTGAATTTCCTGTTCTTCCAGATGAAAAGCATCAGTACGAGCCACTTGAGCAGTTCTTCAATCAGTGCGACTCCGAAAAAGTTTTCTATCAGACTGTAGCTTACGGAATCTTTTGGGAAAAAGAAGGGGAGCAGTTTTTCCAGAAAGAGTTCTATCGGGCCTGCCGCCAATGAAACCGCAGCTCCGAATAAAACGGTGAGCAGGACCGTTCCAAGGGGTTCCCTTTCGTTTTTGTCTTTTTGCCAGATATAAATCAGTACGAGAGTGACGGGCAGAAGGGCTGGAATCAATACGGAGAAAAACAATGCTTTCATAAGGCCTACCTTTACGGAAGGGCGGGTAAAATCTCGCGGTAACGGTTTTTGAAAAAAAAACTGCTGACCGATCTTTTTTTTGATAGGAGGTAACGAACGGTCAGCAGTAAAAATCTGTATCAGGAATCCATCGAGATATTATCCATGAGCCCTGCATAAAAATCATAAATCACATTCTGAAATTTTGCAAGTTTTTTTATAGATTTTCTTAAATTTCTTAAAAGGTCGTAAAAATCGGTGCGTAATCCGTAAAAAAATGTCTGTACCCATATATTGATGTAAGTCTCTAAAAAGACGGCAAAATCAATCTGGTTTTATCAATCATGCGCGGACTGCAATTTCGCATCTGTTCAAGCTGCATGTTGGAATTGGAGGGAGGATAAATTGAAATGGTGACAG